>NZ_JAMXFI010000027.1:0-82712 GCF_025460875.1 Microvirga yunnanensis | reverse complement strand
AGCGGCCGCCCTCGCTTGAGGCCGTGGAGCACTGGTCGGTGTGGCGTCGGCGCCATCAGCAGCGGGCGCGCGAATGTCACTGGCGCAAACGCACACGGCACCGAGGAAAGGCCCGGCTGTAGTACTACGCCACATAGCCGGCTGACCCAGCCAAATTGCCGATAGAGTCAATGCCGAGGTCTGCATTGCCACGGACGTCGGTGGGGTCGGAGTTGCGCAATCCCTGACCGTGTCTCCTGTCCCCCTGACCATGGGACCTTTGCTCCGGAGCAGGTTGGTCGGCCTGGTCCTCGACGGCATGCGCTATGACCCGGACAGGCTCGACAACCACCATGCTCCGACCGCCAGCGTCAGCAGAGTCACCGGCACGCCGATGCGCAGGTAGGCGCCGAATCCGATCTCGACGCCAGCCGCGCGTGCCTTCTCGGCCACGATCAGGTTGGCGATCGAGCCCACGATGGTCAGATTGCCGGCCAGCGTCGAGGCCATGGCGATCACCAGCCATATCCGTTGCTGGTCAGGCAGTCCCTGGATAAAGGGCTTGAGCACGAGCACGGCCGGTACATTGCTCACCAGGTTCGACAGAGCGGCCGTGACCCCGGTCAGAACCCAGGTGTCGGCCAGTTTCAGGTGATGAACCGCCTCGATCAGGTCGGGCGACAGCAGGGCCTTCTCGGCCCCGGCCACCACGATGAACAGCCCGGCGAACATCAGCAGCAACGGGCCGTCGATCTGACGATACACCTTTCCCGGCTTCACCTGCCGCGTCACGAGCAGCAGCGCCGCCCCGGAAATGGCCGCCTTGGCGACCGGAATGCCGGCGAAGAACGCAGCGACCACACCCGCGGTGACGAGGATGGCCTTGCTCATCTGCGGCTTGTGGATCCGGGAGACTCCCGGCTCGGCGGCCAGCCCCTTCCGGCTTTGGAACTCGTTCGAGCATAGAAACCTGACCAGGATCATGACGATCAGCAGGCCTGCGATCGCCACCGGCGCGAGGGAGGTCGCAAAGGCCGCATAGGGGATCTGGGAGATCACACCGACGATCATGTTCTGGGGATTCCCGGTGATGGTCGCGACACTTCCCACGTTTGACGCCATGGCCACAGCCAGGAGATAGGGCACGGGCTGGCGGCCGAGCCGCGTCGTCACATCGAGCACGAGCGGCGCCATCACCAGACAGACGGCATCGTTGACGAGAAAGGCCGAGAGAACGCCTGTGGTCAGGACGACAACGGACAGCAAAACCACGGGTGAGTGGGCATGAGTGATCGCCCAACCGGTCACCAGGCGAAAGAACCCGGACAGCCGCAGATGCGCCACGATGATCATCATGCCGAGAAGCAGCGTGATCGTGTCGAGATCGACAGCCCGGTAGGCTTCCTCGGGTGTGAGAACACCCGCTGCAAGCATGCCTGCGGCCCCAAGCAGGGCGATGCCGGCGCGGTCGAGGCGAAGCCCCGGAATGCGCCCGAGCGCAACGCCGCCGTAGGTCAGGATGAAGATGGCCGCACTGGCCAGGCTGCCGATCTCCATCACCGGGTTCCGCTCGGCAGAGCCTTTGTGTCGAGAGCCGTCTGCTCTGCGGTCGCATCGGGGACCGGGATCCTAGTCTCGGGGGTCCTGGTCTCGGGCATCATCGTCCAGAACAGGACAAGACCTGCTCCTGCGACACCGGCCAGCACCAGGAAGGCTGCCGAGTAGCCTGCTTTCACGACCAGGATGCCGGCGAGGGTCGTGGACAGCGAGGCTCCGATGCCCTGTGCCGTCGCGACCGCTCCCTGAGCCACATTGAACCGGCCGGTGCCCTCCATCAGATCGGACACGATGAGCGGAAACAGCGCGCCATACAGACCAGCTCCAATGCCGTCGAGCAACTGCACGCCAACGAGCCAGTAGGGATTGTCGGAGAAGGTATACAGCACGCCACGGATCGGCAGAATCAGGAACCCGGCCAGGAACAGCGGCTTGCGGCCCCACCGGTCCGCCTTGTGGGCCACCAGCATGGCCATGGGCACCATCACGACCTGGGCGGCCACGATGCAGGCCGACATCAGGGAGGTGCCCAGGTTCCTGTCCTGGAGCGCCAGCTTCTGTCCGACCAGCGGCAGCATGGCGGCGTTTGCGAGATGAAACAGCGCGGCACAGACAGCAAAGATCAGCAACGGCCGGCAGGTGACCAGGATCTTCATCCCGGTAGGCTGGTCGCCCGCCGGGATCGTGCCGTCCCTGAAGCCCCGTGCCTGCTCATGATTGATCACATGGGCCGGCACCATCAGCACGCTGATCAGGCTTGCCAGTGCCATCGCGGCCATGAGGAAGAACACGACGACCGGGCCCCACAGGTACGCGGCCGCGCCAGCGGCGGCTGCCGCGAAGGCATTGCCGGCGTGATTGAACGCTTCGTTGCGACCGGTGCGGCGGGCGAAGTGAGCGTGACCGACGATGCCCAGGGTGATCGCCGCGATGGCCGGTGCGAACACCGAGCCGGTGGCGCCTACCGCCGCTTGGGAGATCGCGACGGGCCAGAAGGACGAGAGGAAGGGCAGCAGCAGCGATCCGGCCGTGACCACAAGCGCCGCAATCACGATCACGGCCCGCTTGGCCTGCGTGGCATCGATCAGCGCTCCAGCCGGCGTTTGAGCCACGAGGGCCGCCAAGCCGGCCATGGTCATGATCAGACCGATTTCGGCTTCGTTCCAGTGCCGGATCGTCAGGAGATAGACAGCCAAATAGGGGCCTAAGCCGTCACGCACATCCGCCAGGAAGAAGTTCAGGGCGTCGAGCGAGTGCTCGACCCGGACCGAAGCTTGAACGGAACCAGCAATGTCAGGCATCGCTATCTCCTCTGGACGGCGCGGACTTGTCTGGAGGGGCCGGCACGCAAGGATGGGAACCCCCAAGGTTGACCACTGTTCCGGATCGGATCTGCGGCTTTCGTGCCCGCCTGCCTTCTGCCAGCGAACACAATTCCGCCACAAACCGAGCTAGATTGACCTTGGCAATGAGCGGGAGAGAGCCAGTACGCTGGCCGCCGAAGGAGCAACCGCCCCGGAAACTCTCAGGCATCCAGGACCGCTTCGTTGCGCAACACTCTGAAAAGTGGAGCATCCTGCTCCCGCCCATGGTGAAAGTCGCGGCTGCCCTGCGCATCCCGACGAAGCTCTCAGGCCAATGACAGAGGGAGCTCCTTCCGCGGCATCGCCTGCGGACCGTGACGGAGCCTGACAATGCCCTTTCCCCGAATGCCCGCAAGCCATGATGCGTCCCGTTCGCCGTGGCGGCCGACGAGGAACCCGATGCGCCGGGTCCGGCCCCGCCCGGATCGCTGACACACGCCGCGACCCGTCCCGGATCGCCGGTCGACCGTCCACGCGACAGGACTCGTGGTCCTGACGCCTCACGCACCGCGTGACGCGTGAACGATCACGGCTGCTTGTTCCCGCGAGCGGTCGCCGGCGGTCGTGCGGAGGGGATCTCCTTTCGTCTTCCCTCGTCATCGAGCGGGTGCCTTCGCGCAAGCGCAAGGACTCGCCCAAACCACGTGTGCCCGCGATGCGCTTCGTCCTCCGCTTCCTCGGCTTTGCCACGGCCCTGGCCTCACTCCTTCTGGTCAGCGGCTCGCTGGCCGCCGGAGCCCTGCTCTGGCATCTCTCCGCCGACCTGTTCGTCGGCTCGGCGCCGGAACTCGCTGTCGGTGTGTTCCTCGGCTACGACCGCCCGCGCTCGCTCGGGAAGACCGCGTACGGTGCCGGGCACGCCGCGCCGATCGTCCGCGCCTTCCTGGAGCAGGCGCTCGCTGGCAAGCCGCACACCGCCTTTCGCGTCCCGGCCGGCATCAAGCTGATCCCGGTTGATCCCTTCACGGGGACGCGCAGCGCGCCCGGCGCAGGCGCGATCCTTGAGGCCTTCAAGCCCGGCACCGAGCCGCCGGCAGCGGCGCCTCCTCCCGTCGCAGACGGGAGCCCGGGCGACATCCAGAACCGGGAGGCCTATGCGCCTTCCGGCCCCACCTACTTCCGCTGATGCGACGGGTGACACGATGGCATGGTCCCTGTTTCAGCTCGCTGTCGAGCGCGGCCCCGCCCGCATCCGGCTCGCGTCCCTCGGGTTCGTCGGCCTTTTCGCCGCGATCGCGGTGCGGCTGGTCGCGTTCGGGCACGGCATCGCGGTTACGCCACTCGAGGGCGCCATGACGGTGGCAGCCCTGGTCAATGGCGGCGACCTGATCACCCCGACCTTCCTGGCCGGACGCGGCCCCGGCCACCGCCTCCGGGCCAAGGCCGTCATCAAGCCGGAAACCGCCGCATCCGCCCGGCGCGCCGCGCTCGATCCGGATCGGCGGCAAGACGGGAACCTCCGAGAAGGTCGTCGGCGGTGTCTACTCCAAGGAGAAGGTGATGACCTTCTTCGTCGGCATCGCACTCATCGACGCGCCGCGCTACCTGTTCCTGACGATCCTTGACGAGCCGCGCGGCCTGCCGGAAACCTTCGGCTTCCGCACATCCGCATGGAACGCCGTCCCGGTGACGCGGCGCGTCACGGGTGAGGCCCTGCCCCTGCTCGGCGTCCAACCCTGGACGGCCTCCACGAATTGATATTGATCCCTTACCCCATGATGGACCGCTCCTGATGTTCGACACCTTCACCGCCCTGCTCGACTGGTTCGGGATTGTCGTGTTCGCCACCACCGGGGCGCTGGTCGCCTCGCGCAAGCAGATGGACCTTGTCGGCTTCGTGCTGCTCGGCACCGCGACCGGGATCGGCGGCGGAACGATCCGCGACACGCTCATCGACGCGCTCCCGGTGTTCTGGGTGCGCGAGCCGGCGTATTTGGTCACCTGCGTGCTGGTCTCCTGCACGGCGTTTTTCCTCGCTCACATCCCGCACTCGCGGCTCAAGCTCCTGCTGTGGTGCGACGCGGTCGGCATGGCCCTGTTCGCCGTGACCGGCGCCGAGAAGGCGCTGCTGGCGGACGCGGGTCCCATCGCGGCCGTCGCGATGGGCGTGATCACGGCCACCTTCGGCGGCATCGTCAGGGATATTTTAGGCGGCGAAAGCCCGGTCATCCTCAGCCGCGAGATCTACGTGTCGGCGGCGCTGGGCGGAGCGGTGATCTTCGTCGCCCTGGCGCTGGCCGGGATCGCGCGCGAGTACGCGCTGGCCGGCGGCTTCTGGGCCGCGTTCGCGATCCGGGCTGCCGCGCTGCGCTGGGACTGGTGCCTGCCGCGCTATCGGCCGCGACCCGGGCGCACGCGGGATGAAATCGATCCCCGTTGATTCGGCAGGTTCCGGGGGCTGTTCTCTATGTGCCCTTCCGGCAACAGGCCCGTGCCTTGTGGCTCGCGTCGGCAGTCAGAGGGAAGGGTCGCGTCGCCGAACGATGCGCCGCTCAAGGAATTGAGCATCGGACATGAAAAGTGGGCCCAGGTTTGGGTCCGATGCTCGAGCGCATCCCGAATGATGCTTTTGAGCCATGACTCCTGACGAAGGGCCGCCATGTTGTGAAGGGCGGCTGGGCGATGCGCCGGGACGGGTCAAGCCCAGGTGTTGGGCATTGCCGACTGAAGGTCAGCCGACCCCCTGGCTGCCGAGGCTCGGCTTTCGTCTGCCTCGTGCCAGAAGCGGCCGCTCAGCGCCTTAGAGCTGCTTCCACTCACGTGGAATCATCTCTCTTCTTTGCCTCGCCGCATTTTTTGACGGTGAACCGGATCCACTTCACCGAAAAATGCTCTAGAGAGGGTAGCCTGCTCACAGTGTCAGCCCAGAATCTGGCTCTCACGGCGTTGTCACCACGATAGCCGAGCAGGGAGCGGGATCCGTGCACCGGTAGCTGTGCGGTGCGCTCGGGTCGAAATAGATCGCATCGCCTTCGTCGAGGACGAATTCGCTGTCGGAGATCCTGAGGACAAGCCGTCCAGTGAGCACGTAGATCAGTTCCGCGCCACCGTGCTGATGCAACTCGGACACCTTCGACGAGGCTGGAAACTCCGCATAGAAGGCTTGCAGCTTGCGGTCGGTCACGGGGAAGTCGAGGCTCTCGAAGAAGTAGGACGGCACATCGTCCCCCGGGCGGTCCGGGAGGCGCATCCGTTCTGACTTCCGCACCACTGCGACCTTGGGCCTGTCAGGGGATTCGACGAAGAAGTAGTCGAGCCCGACGCCGAACACCAAAGCAATGCGCAACAGGGTCGGCAGTGTTGGGATGAGCTGCCCGCGCTCGATCTTGGAGAGCATGGCCGGCGAAAGGCTCGTGTGCTCCCCGAGTTGTACAAGACTGAGCTTCTTTCCCTGGCGCAGAGCTCGGATTTTGGCGCCGATCTCGTATTGCCCCAGCCCGGCCGCCAGCGTCTCCGAAAGCATTGTGCGTCTCCCTTTTCGCCTGAAGCAACTCAGACGGCGTTCTTTTGACTGTAGAGAAAAGCTATGTTCATGTCACGATAAATTGAGTGGCACGAAAATCAGTTTTCTCTCTAATTGATCATCAGAGGCCGGTATCATGGCTCTCCGCGGTCGCCGAGGGGCGGCCGAGCCACCCTGTGCAAGGAACATGAACGATGAATATCGAGATCAGGACTCTGGCAATCGCAACCGTTGCAGCTCTCGGCATCGTAGCCGGCGCAGCAGGTGCCCGTGCCGCCGACCAGGACATCGTCGAAACGGCTGCCGCGGCCGGCCAGTTCAAGACCCTTGCGGCCGCATTGAATGAAGCGGGTCTCGTCTCCACGCTCAAGGGCTCGGGCCCCTTCACGGTCTTCGCCCCGACCGATGCAGCCTTCGCCAAGCTGCCCGCCGGAACGGTCGAGAACCTGCTCAAGCCCGAGAACAAGGACAAGCTCACGGCCATCCTGACCTACCACGTCGTCCCTGGACGCGTGATGGCGGCCGACGTCGCCAAGCTCCAGGAGGCGAAGACGGTGAACGGCAAGACTCTGAACGTAAGCACGAAGGGCTCGGGCGTCATGGTCAACGACGCCAACGTCACGCAGACAAATATCGCGGCCTCGAATGGCATCATCCATGTCGTCGATACCGTGATCCTTCCGCCCAACAATTAATTCTGCGGTCTGGAGCACCCTGCCCGGTGCTCCAGACTTCTTCTGCACGCCGGTGTCACTCTGGCCTGCTTCGCTACGCTGTCGGAGGGTCCATCATTCGGCGACAAGCCCGTGCCGCAAGAACCGGAAATCGCGATGTCGCCAGGCGCCTCAAACCCATGGATCTTGAGTAGTCTTGAGCGGCCGGCCCGGGCTGTTGTTGTCGGCGCGTCCGGCGGCATCGGATCCGCCGTCACAGACCTTCTTGCATCCGAAGGGTTCGACACCGTTCATGCGCTTTCCCGCTCAGAGATGGGCCGGAGCTTGGCTGGTGTGCGGGAGGGACGGATCGACATCGAGAGAGAGGCAACCATAGCCGCGGCAGCCGAGCAGCTTGCTGAGGGCGCTCCCCTGCGCTTCATCCTTGTGGCGACAGGACTGCTCCACGATACCGCCCTCCAACCAGAGAAGACCTATCGTAACCTCGATCCGGAGCATCTTCTCCGGAGCTTCCGCATCAATGCGATTGGTCCGGCGCTTGTGGGCAAGCACATGCTTCCGCTTGTGCCGAAAACGGGCAAGAGCGTCTTTGCGGTCCTCTCTGCGCGCGTCGGCAGCATCGAAGACAACCGGCTTGGGGGCTGGTATGGCTACCGAGCGTCGAAGGCGGCCCTGAACCAGTTTGTGCGAACCTTTGCGATCGAACTTGGCCGCCAAAGACCGGAGGCGCTCTGTATCGCCCTTCATCCTGGAACGGTCGATACAGCTCTCAGCCATCCATTCCAGGCCGGCATCGACGCCGACAAGGTCTTCTCGCCCGAGTCGTCTGCCCAGCGGTTGCTCGCCGTTACGAATTCCCTGACGGCGGCGCATAGCGGGCAATTCTTTGCTTGGGACGGGCAACCAATACGCTTCTGATAGAGAGCCTGAGGTGTCCTTACAGCCCGCCAAGGTCTCCTTTGGCCCGGTCTCTGCCGATCACCCGCCCTTCGAGAATGTCCGGTGTTCGTCTCTTCAGCTGACCTTTGGCCCGTTTCAGCTCAGCGCCACGAGCCGACCTTAACGGCCGGGTCGATCCGGGCGTTCGGCCGAACCTCTATACGGTCAGGATTGTTGATCCGGTGGTCTTGCGAGCTTGCAGATCCCGGTGGGCCGTGGCCGCTTCCCATAACGGATAGGTTTGGTTGATCTCGATCTTAACCGCGCCCGAGAGCACCACCGCGAACAGGTCCTGGGCCATGGCCAGAAGATCGGCCCGCTTGGCGGCATACGTTCCCAAGGTCGGGCGTGTCACATACAGCGAGCCCTTCTGTGCCAGGATACCCAGGTTGAGCGGTTCGACAGCCCCGGAGGATTGCCCGAACAGCACCATGAGCCCGCGAGGGGAAAGACAGTCGAGCGAGGCGGAGAATGTGTCCTTGCCCACAGAGTCATACGCCACCGGAACCATGCTGCCATGGGTGATCTCCCTCACCCGCTCGACGAAGTTCTCGCGCGTGTAGACAATCGGATGGTCGCAGCCGTGGGCGCTGGCGAGTTCAGCCTTCTCGTCGCTGCCGACGGTGCCAATGACGGTTGCGCCCAGCGCCTTGGCCCACTGGCACGCGATAAGGCCGACCCCACCCGCCGCGGCATGAAACAGGATGGTCTCTCCTTCCTTGACCATGTAGGTCTGCCGGATGAGGTACTGGGCCGTCATGCCTTTCAGCATCATCGCGGCCGCCTGTTGATCGGAGATTCCGTCCGGCAACACGACCAGGCGATCGGCCGGCATGATCCGCTCTTCGGAATAGGCGCCTTGAGGACCGCCCGAATAGGCGACGCGGTCACCGACCTTCACGTCCGTCACGTCCGGACCAACCGCCTCGACCACACCAGCAGCTTCCGTGCCGAGGCCACTCGGCAGGGAGGCTGGGTAGGCGCCCGAGCGCACATAGGTATCGACGTAATTGAGGCCGATGGCCGTGTGCCGGACACGCGCTTCACCGGGCCCGGGCTGACCGACGTCAACTTTTTCCCAGACGAGAACCTCGGGCCCTCCGGTCTCATGGAAGCGCATGGCGTGGGTCATGATGTCGTTCCCTTCTGTGTCGATGTGCGGCCCCAGCTTAGGAGAAGGGCGAAGGTCTGCAAGAGGCCGCGTGCTTGCCTCCTCGAGCAGTGTCAGGTTTCTCACAGAGCGGAGTTCCCTCGCCTGACCAACGGGAAGAGGTCTGACGGCACTCGAAACAGTGCCGCCATTGCTTCCTTCCAGCGGGTTGAAGTCACCTGGAGGACTTTTCTTCGATCTGTCCGAGGCCGCTCGCTGGGCCGGCGAGTGCCGCGCAGGCGAAAGCCCAGGCCGCAGCATCATAACCTAGCACGGTTCTCAACCAAGCCAGGGTCATCCGCTTCGTTGCCTCAAGCGCGTCCGGCGCCTCCACCTCGGTCTCCTTGGCGTCGAGCCCGGCGATGCCACCCAGGCCGTGGCCGACACCATGAAGGGTGAGCAGCGCTCGTGCTCCGGGCCCGTCGTGATAAGCATCAGCATGCCACTCAGGACCGCGCGGCGTGAAACGTGGATTGTCATCTGCCCCGCATACGACGAGGCTCGGCGTCACCAGGTGAGCAAAATCGAGATCGAAGAATGGAAAGCGTGCCGCATTCTCTTCCGTCAGATCCTTTCCGCCCCGGCCAGGCGCCGTAAGCAGGATGCCGGCCGAGATGCGGGGATCGTAAAATTCCTCGCCATGCAGGCGCGCGCCCAAGAGTAGGCTGACGGTGTGGCCACCCAAGGAATGCCCCGCCACGGCGATGCTTCCATGGTCGAGCCGCCCCGCCACGGCCGGCGCTTGCTCTTCGATCTCGGGTAGTCGATCGAGGATCGCCCTCACCTCCTCGACACGCTCGCGCCAGAAGAACGGCGCCCCCTCTGTCTCTGCCGGAAGCCCACCGACGCGGGAACTTGCATGCGTCGGCTGAATGACGGCAAACCCGCGCTCCGCCCAGAACTGCGCCAACGGTGCGTAACCGTCTTTGGACGGGAGGTAGTTTGAAGGCCCATAGCCATGCGACAGGATAACGATTGGCAGTTTGTTGCCGCTTGCCGGTGCAGTCAAGCGCAGTTCCAAAGCTTGCCGCCCCGAAAGATCGAGGCGGATCGGCGAGTAGGCGACGGTGAGGGCAGCGTCCGAGGTCGGGATATGAAGAGCGGTATCGATCAGGTTGTTCGTCGTCATTGGAAGTCTCCGGCTGAGAACACCAAGATGGACGAGACCGATCGGACGATCTATGTTCGATCATCCTTGTCTATTGAGCCAAAGTCCAGAAATGTCGGATCCGCTTGCCGAAATCGTCGCGCTTCTCAAGCCCGTCCCTTCGATTGCTAAGTTGGTGACGGCGGGCGGTACTTGGCTCGTGGAGCGCCGGGAGCTCGGAAGCCCGTTCTATTGTGCGATCGTGGAAGGACACTGTCTGCTCACAATCAGCGACCAATCACCAATTGCGCTCGCCGCTGGGGATTTCGTTCTCGTCCCGCAAATATATGCCTTCACCATGAGCAGCCTTCAGCCACCGCCGCGAGGGACGCTGCCGCAACGGCTGGAGACGAGCCCCGGTGTCTTTCGCCTGGGCGATCCGGCGGCGGCGGCCGAGGTTACGGCCCTGGTAGGTCATTGTGCCTTCACGGCGAACGACGAGCAGTTGCTGGGTTCGCTGCTGCCGGATATCGTTCATGTTCAGAATGAGAGCAGGCTCACGGATCTGGTGCGGATGATCCATGCCGAAACAGTCGGTCTGCGAGCAGCCCGAGAGATGATCCTGACCCGGTTACTGGAGGTTCTGTTCATCGACGCACTACGCAGCGCGGGAAACCCGACGATATCTCCCGGATTACTGCGCGGTCTTGCCGACAGCCGACTGGCTCCTGCCCTGCGACACATCCATGAGAACCCAGGCGGTGACATCTCCGTCGAGGAGCTGGCTGAAGCGGCTGCGATGTCACGCTCGGCCTTTTTCGACCGCTTTCGGCGCGAGGTGGGCGTGCCGCCCATGGAATATGTGACGAGCTGGCGCATGGCACTCGCCAAGGACATGCTACTTCGCCGGACGGCGCCGCTCATCGAGATTGCCGCGCGGGTCGGCTATGCCTCCGCCAGCGCCTTCAACGTGGCATTCACCCGGTCTGTGGGGATGACGCCCGGCGCCTTTGCGCGGAGTTGCTGACGGGCAGGGCGACGACCCACTTTCGGGACCCATCCCGCCTCACTCTGCGGTGAATGTATGTGGCAGCAAGCGCTCAAAGGTTGTCCGTAGCCTCCGGTAGCACTCGCAGGAGCTTTGTTCGAGCTTAACACTGTCAGCTATGGTGATGCCGCCCCTCACCTGTTGGATCACTCCGGCGGCCTGGAGTTTGCCCATGATGGTGGTGACCGTGGAGCGTTGCACACCAAAACGTTCCGCCAGAAGCTCATGAGTGAGCGGCAGGACGACTTCATCCGTTCTGTGACGGGTGCTCAGGATCCAGCGGCACAGGCGCTGCTCGACACTGTGAACTGTATTGCACGCGACTGATTGCAGGATGCGCGCCTGCATGGCCTCGGCGAAGCGGTTTATCAGCCGTGCGACCAGGGGACGTGCTTGGAGTACCGCTTGTAGCTGATCCAAGGAGATCCGAGAGGCGGTCCCCCGCATCTGCACAACGTAGTTTCCAAAGGCCTGGCGCGTGACCGATGCTGGAATAAGACCCACCACACCTTCCCGGCCGCAGACGGCCATCTCCGCCGTGCTGCCATTTTCCATGACGGCAACCAGAGAGATCACAGCATCATGAGGAAAGTAGGCATAGTGCAGTGCCTCGCCCGCCTCGCAAATGATCTGCCCTCGTCTCAGGCTGACCATCTCGAGATGGGGCTCAAGGTAGACGCGATCGTCTGGCTCCAAAGCGACCAGGAGCCGGTTGGCGTGACGGCTCGCTCGTCTCACGCTATCTCGCATGCCAGATGATCAGCTTGCCGGTGGGTGGCTTAGGGCACGGCCATCCTGTCATTGAGTCCAAACTCCATGCAGGCGCCACCACAGATTATTGCTCGATTTTCGATGTGGTTTCTTGCGCATCAAAGTAACATCGAATTCGGCCCTGGATCAGCACACGCCTGTGGCGATAAAGTCGCCAAGCGGCCGGGACTATCCTCCGCTTCCAGATGATCGGAAGACGGCCTGACTTGACGTTATGACGTCGCCCGTCCAAGCTTGAGCATGATCGGAGAGGTGCGGCGTGTCTTGGTGTGAGACGAACTGCAATATGGACGTCGGCGAACTGCATCGCCGTATTCGTAGGGGCAGGCGCTCGAATGATCTCTGGGCTGTGTAACTGAGGAACAGTCTCTGATGAGATTAGCCGCTGACCGAGCCTGACAGTATCTTGATCGTCTAGGAGGCTCATGCAAACCCGCATTGAGATGAGCGCTCTCGCCACTCCTGCGCATCAGTTCGCGTACTGGCGTGAGATTGTTTGTGAGACTTGGTTCGGGCTGTGGGCTGAGCGAACTGACTCCGGCCCGTTCCATGCAACGATCGATTTGCACGGGATCGGTGACGTGCAAATGGCCAAGGCCTATCTGCCAGAGCATCGCATGGGCCGCAGCGCGTCTGAGGTCGCGCGCCTTTCACAAACGGCGTATTGCCTGCATCACCTGCACGAAGGAGCGGTGCACGGGGTCTACCAAGGAGTGGAGTACGAAGCTGGTCCTGGCGATCTCTTGCTGTTCGATACGGCTGAACAGTGCGACAGCTTTGTGATTACGCAACCTGTCCAGTCAACCATTCTGCATGTACCCCGCAACCTTCTTGACAGGCACCTCACTTCCCGGGCCCGGACCCAGGTTCGCGTGCAGGGCGGTGATGGAATGGGAGCCCTGCTCTCAGGCTATCTGGTGACACTGTCACAGATGATCCCTACCTTGCCGCCAGAGGCGATGAGCAAGGCCGGCTCGATCTTGTGCGATCTAGCCGCAGCGGCCTTCCTGCCGGCGGGATCAATCAGTTCCGATCAGGGTGGAATTCGACAGGCACGGCTTGCGGCCGCCCGACAGTTCATCACGAACAATCTGGCCGATCCGGAACTGAGTATCGGCAAGGTCGCGGCCCATATGAAGGTCTCGGGGCGGTACGTGCAGAAACTGTTCGAAAGCACCGGGAGCACATTCAGCGAGTTGCTCGTGTCGGCGCGGTTGGACGCCTGCCACCAAGCTTTGACTGACCCTCGGCAGAGCAGGCGCACCATCGCCGACATTGCATTCAGCAGTGGGTTCAACGATCTCTCCTGGTTCTACCGGTGCTACAAGCAGTACTGGAGCGAGACACCAGGTGATACCCGAGCACGCACCTGCCGGCCATCCTGAGGCGCCCAGTCCCAACAATCTCAAGCCTGTGGGATTGTGACTTGCTCCATTCACATCAACGTTCTGACGGATGATATCCCCATCCGAAAAGTCAGGGTCAACCATTCACCTTCTGGGTGCCCAATGAATGTCGGCTCTTGAGTGCGAAAGCGGACCAAACGCCTACGTCTCAGGAGTGCCAGAGAACGAACCCGCTCGCGCGGGAGGGCCCTGCGGGCGTGGCGGCACCATGGCTTAGGGGCGGTCACCCGCTGAAGGGCACACGATGACAGGGCCGGGTCCTGTCTTGAGGATCGAGGGGTTTGGTCCCTCCCCCTCACGACAGGAGCCCTCGATGACCGAGACAGCCATCAGCCCGCTGCGCCAGCGCATGATCGACGACATGACGGTGCGCCATTTCGTCGAGAAGACCCGTACCGATTACATCCGCCAGGTCAGACGCTTCGCGGCTTTCCTCGGCCGCTCGCCGGAGACCGCCTCGCCCGAGGAGGTGCGGCAGTTCCAGGTGCACCTGACCGAAAGCGGCGTGACCCCGCCCAGCCGCAACGCGGCGGTCGCGGCCCTGCGCTTCTTCTTCACCGTTACCCTCGATCGGGCGGATCTGGCCCGGCACCTCACCCTGGTCCACGAGCCACGCAAAGTGCCCCTCGTTCTGAGCCCGACGGAGGTGGCTCGCCTTCTGGAGGCAGCTCCGGGGCCCAAGTACAGGGCCGCTCTGAGCGCGGCCTATGGAGCCGGACTGCGGGTGTCGGAAGTCGTGTCGCTCAAGGTCCGCGATATCGACTCCCAGCGCATGCTCATCCGCATCGAGCAGGGCAAAGGCCGCAGGGATCGCTATGCGATGCTCTCCCCGCAGTTGCTCGAGCTCCTGCGCGCCTGGTGGCGCATCGCCCGCCCGCCGGTCTGGCTCTTTCCCGGCCAGAACCCGATCAACCCCCTCACCACGCGCCAGCTCAACCGCGCCTTCCATGCGGCCGCGCAGCAGGCCGGGATCACCAAGCGCGTGAGCCCGCACACGCTCCGGCACAGCTTCGCCACGCATCTGCTGGAGCAGCACATCGACATTCGCGTCATCCAGGTGCTGCTCGGGCACGCCAAGCTCGAGACCACGGCGCTCTACACCCGCGTCGCCACCTCCACGATCCGCGCGGTCATGAGCCCGCTCGACCGGCTCACCCTGCTGAGACCGGAGCATCAGCCGCCCGTGTAAGGCGGGGCCGGCATGGCCCGTCCAGGGCTGGAGGTCGCGGACATCTTCCGTGATTACGGACCGGCGTGGCGCCGCGCCCATGCCGGGCATGTGAGCCTTGGCCAACTCAAGGTGATGAGCGCGATCGAGAGCTGCCGCACGGGGGCTCTCGGCGGCCATGTCGAGGCCTGCGAGGACTGTGCCCACACCCGCATCGCCTACAACTCGTGCCGCAACCGGCACTGCCCGAAGTGCCAGGGCGCGGCGGCCCGGGACTGGCTCGCGGAGCGCGAAGCCGAGCTGCTGCCCGTGCCCTACTTCCATGTGGTGTTCACGCTGCCCGCCGCGATCGCCGATCTCGCCTACCTGAACAAGGCCGTGATCTACGATCTCCTGTTCAAGGCCGCGGCCGAGACCACTCTGACCATCGCGGCCGATCCTAAGCATCTGGGCGCCCGCATCGGCTTGACGGCGGTGCTGCACACCTGGGGCTCGGCGATGACGCATCACCCGCACGTGCACATGATCGTGCCCGGCGGCGGGCTGTCTCCTGACGGAACGCGATGGATCGCATGTCGGCCCAAGTTCTTCCTGCCTGTGAGAATCCTCTCAAAGTTGTTCCGGCGGCTGCTCCTGGACAGGCTCGCCACGGCCCACGCGGCTGGGCATTTGCGGTTCTTCGGCGGCCATGCGGATCTGACCGACCCCAAAGCGTTCGCGGCCTTCCTGGCGCCTCTGCGCAAGACCAAGTGGTTCGTCTATGCCAAGCGGCCGTTCGCCGGGCCCGAGGCGGTTCTGGCTTACCTGGCCCGCTACACCCACCGGGTCGCGATCTCGAACAGCCGCCTGATCCGCGCCGATGACAGCGGCGTCACGTTCATCTGGAAGGACTATCGGGTCGAAGACCGCGCCCGCGGCAAGACGATGACGCTGGCTGTCGACGAGTTCATCCGGCGATTCCTGCTTCACGTGCTCCCGCGCGGCTTCCATCGCATCCGGCATTATGGCCTCTTCGCCCCCAGCGGACGGGCCACCAACCTGACGCGAGCCCGTAGGCTGCTTGGTGCGCGTGAGCCGCCCTGTGAGACGGTGACCGCAGACCGGGCCGGCGCCCCAGCGCCATCACGCCAGGCGCAGCCCTGTCCCTGCTGCGGCGGGCGCATGCTCATCATCGAGCGGTTTGCGCGCGGGTCTTCGCCAGCACACCGGCCCTCGGCCCCGACGGCTGTGATCCGGATCGACACCTCATGAGACCGATGGCCCTCACGCGCTGCCACCCTGCTGTTCGTTGCCGTTGTTGGTCCTGCGCCAGCCACCCGGGCACGCGGCTGAATGAGGCGTATGACCTGTCAACGGAGCCTCGATGGGCCCTGCGCGCCAACTCGGCCACGGCGATGACGCCCCGCTCCGGCTCATCGACGCCGCCACTGCGCTGGCTTGGGCGCATCGGCGCGGATCCCGCACCCGCCCCGAAGGATCCAAATCTCCATAGATGAGCGCGGCACCCGCGGCGCCCTACCGTTCCGCGGGTTCCTTCCTTGGAGGCTTCCGGACGCCGGCCCCGGTGCATGTGCCTACGTCGTGATGGCCGGCATCCGAAACCCTTCACAAGCCCGGACCTTCAGCTTGATGCCAGAACTCCCAAGTAGGGCAAGGCGCATTCACCCCAGCGGTGATGATCGTGGATAAGGCAATTGTCGGTGAGTGGATCCGGTTCACCGCAAGACAATGCGGCACAACGCAGAAGAGAGGTGATTCCACGCCAGTGGAAACAGCTTGAGTGCAAACCGGCCTCTGGCGCTCTCTTGACCTTCGATGAGATCGAATGACCAACGATCATCCAGTTACACGGCCTCCACGCCCGTAGACGAGCAGCATGGAGATGATGACGCAGCCATAGATGATCTGCCGACCGGCCTCGGGCATCTGCATGATGGAGAGCACCGAGTTCAACAGCACGATCAGGATGACGCCTACGAGGGTGCCGAGATAGCGCCCGCGTCCGCCGAGGATGTTGGTGCCGCCGATCACCACGGCGGCAATGGCCGGAAGAAGATAGGCATCGCCCATGCCCTGATAGGCCTTGGTGGAGTACCCGGCGAGCAAAACGCCGGCAAGGCCGGCCGCCGCACCCGAAAGCGCGAACGCGATGAGGATCACTCGGTTCGTGTCAATACCCGAGAGATAGGCTGCCCGCTCGCGATTGCCGATGGCATAGATGGCGCGTCCGAGGGTCGTGCGCGTGAGGATCGCCACGGCAACGATGGAAACCGCGAGCCAGACGAGAAGCGCAACCGGAATCACGCCGCCGATGCGGGAAACGGCAAGGTACTGCATCAGGTCCGTGGCCGCCGTCGCCGGGGCAAAGCCACCCGTATGAGCCACCATCAGACCCCGCATCACGGCATTCATGCCCAACGTGAAGATCATGGACGGCACGCGCAGATATGCCACGCCGAGCCCGTTGACGATGCCGACGAGGAGACCGACACCGATGCCTGCCGGGATGGCCCAGGGACCGCCGACGGCCGTTGCCATCATGGCGGCTGCGGTCAGGGTCCAGGGAACCGAGAGGTCGATGTGGCCAAGCAGGATGACCACCATGAGCCCCGCCGACACGATACCGAGGAAGGATCCGACCTGAAGCTGCTGCAGGAGGTATTGCGGCTGCAGGAGCGGCGCATTGCCTTGCGTGTAGACAGTATAGCCTGTCCCGACGAGCAAGATGAGCAGGACAAAGCCGGCCGCGAAGATCACAGGCTTATCGTCGGGCCCGAGGCGCAGACGTCGTGGCGCGATGATCGTGTCGGTCGTTCTGTTCACCGGAACACCTCGAGCTTGTTCTTGAGACGCAGCAGCTTCAGTCCGCCGAGGCTCACGGCGGCGAGAAGCACGACCCCTTCAAACAGGGGCTGCAGCAGGGGCGCCACGTCGAAGATGCGAAAGTTGAAGGAGATCGTGCGCAGCACCATAGCGCCGATCATGGATCCGATGGCGCTGCCGGTGCCGCCGAGGAGCGAGGTGCCGCCGATGACCACGGCCGCGATGGAATTCAGCGTATAGGCGCCCGCCTGGGGAATGTCGGCATTGCCGGACGAGGTCTGGAGCGCCAGGAACAGGCCGCCGAGACCGGCGAAAAGGCCAGCCAACGTGAAGGCCGCGAGTTTCGCCCGGTTGATCGGCAGCCCCGACATGTAGGCCGCGCTCTCGGACGACCCGATCGCATAGACCGTGCGGCCCGTAACGGAACGGGTGAACGGCACCCAGATCAGAAGGATGATCAGCGCGAGCAGGACGAGCGGAACCGGGATCCACGCAAAGGGCTGCAGCCAGGGCGCCTCGCCATCGTCGAAGAGACCGAAGGTTGCCGCGAATTCGCGCAAGTCGCTGGTGACAGCCCAGGACAGGTCCTCCTGCACCTTGCCGCCGGGTGTCGGCCGCAGGATGAGGGCGAGCCCCATGTAGATCGCACTCGTGGCAAGTGTCGCGATGATGGGCTGGATGCGTCCGTAGACCACGACGCATCCGTTGACGAAGCCGCATGCGGCGCCGGATGCGATGCAGACGACGATGCCGAGCGCGATCTCGGCCGGGCTCCCGTCGACGAGGTGGCTTGCGACGCAGCCCACGAGTGTCATCACGGCGCCGACCGAAAGATCGAGCCCAGCCATGAGCACGGGCACCGTCTGCGCCATCGACACGAGCGCCAAGGCAAAAACCTCGTTGGCGTTCTGGATCAGGATCTGTCCCGTGAATCCGCGGGGATGATTCAGCTGATAGAAGAGGTAGAGCCCGAGGAAGAGCGCGAGCGCGCCGAGGATGCCGGCGTGCTGCCGCCACCGCAGGCCCAAGCCCTCACCCCATCGGCGGGTCTTCAGTTGCGGCTCCGCGGCAGTCGGAGTGAGCACCGTATCAGACATGAGCCGGCTCCCGCTGCTCGACGATGTTGAGTGCGCTCGCGATGAGGTTGCGCTCCGTGATGGCCTCGCCTTCGAGCTCGCGGACGACACGGCCGTCATACATGACCGCGACGCGGTCGCAGCAGCCGATCAGTTCCTCGTAATCCGTCGAGTAGAACAGGATGCAGGCGCCTTGCTCCGCAAGCTCGCGCATGAGCCGGTAGATCTCCTGCTTCGTCCCCACGTCGATGCCTCGCGTCGGGTCGTTGAGAAGGATGATATCGGGATTGGTCGCGAGCCACTTGGCGATGACGACCTTCTGCTGATTGCCGCCGGACAGGGTCGAAACCGGATCACCGGAATTGCCTGTCTTGATCCGCAACTGCTCGATGGCCCGCTCCACGGCCCTCCTGGTGCGGCCCGCATCGATGAACATGCCATGCGAGAGACGGTCGAGCGAGGCCATGGAGATGTTGTCGGCGATCGACATGGAGAGGATGAGTCCCTCGCTCTTGCGATCCTCGGGCACGAGAGCCATCCGGGCCTGTCCGCTCTTTGCGGCCTTGGGCGATGTCGCAGCCGTTGGTTCGCCCTCAAGCGTCACCGTCCCGCGAACACCCCGCAGCACGCCGAACAGCGCGAGCAGCAACTCCTTCTGACCCTGCCCGTCGAGACCGCCCAATCCCACGATCTCACCTCGCCCCGCCTCGAGCCCGACGCCGTTGAGACGGCTCTCCCAGGAAAGATCCCGGATCGTGATGAGAGGCGCCGGACGTGTCCGCCTGAGCTTTGGCGGAAACTGTCCCTCGATCTCGCGGCCAATCATCAGGCCCACGATCTCGTCATTGCTTCGCGAGCCTTTGGCGAAGGTTTCGATATGCCGCCCATTGCGGAACACGGAGCAGCGATCCGCCAGCGCCTCGATCTCGTGCATGCGATGAGAAATGTAGAGAATGCTCAGGTCGCGCGCCTTCAGCTCGAACAGCATGCGATAGACCCGGTCCACGTCGGCGGACGTCAGGGCCGAAGTGGCCTCGTCGAGAATGAGAAGCTTCGGATCGCGGCCAAGCGCCTTCGCGATCTCGACCATCTGTCGCCGTGAAAGCGGGAGGTCAGAGACGCGGCTCAAGGGGTTGATGTCCTCGCAGCCGATGCGGGCGAGCAGCTCCTCCGAACGCAGACGCTGCGCGCGGCCGTCGATGAACCCGAAGCGGCGTGGCGGGCGCGACAGGGTGATGTTGTCTGCCACCGTGAGCTCCGGCATGAGTGAGAGCTCCTGAAAGATGCAGACGATCCCGGCCCGGTTCGCAGCCGCCGGATTCGGAAACGTGACGGGTGCGCCTTCGAGAGTCATGCGGCCTTCATCCGGCTGCACCACGCCCGCCATGATCTTCATAAGGGTCGATTTGCCGGCGCCGTTCTCTCCCAGGACGGCATGAATCGACCCGCGGTTGCACGCGAAATCCACATCCCGCAGGGCATGGACGCCGCCATAGCGTTTGGAGATGTTCTCGAGGGCGAAGAATGACGCTGGTGCGGGCATGGGGCCTTTTCAACAATCAGAGGAGGGTCCAGCCCGGACTTTTGTCCGGACCAGATCCGATTTGCCTCAACCGCGTGCCTCTTACTGCGTGTTCTTGGCGTCCTTCGCCATGATCTCCGGTGCCGTCACGTTGACGCCGCAGGCCGGAAATTCGTTGGCTGCGAAGAAGTTATCGGAGAGGTTCGACCAGTAGTTCACGTTGTCCTTGAGGGTCGTGTAGTCGACGGCCGGGATCGGCACCGAGATGAGCTGAGGCATCGGGTTGCCTTCGAGCGCCGAGATCGCGGCCTTCATGGAAATGGCGACGAGACCCGGCGACTGGCTGTAGGAGAACCCTTTCAGCCCTTCGCCCGCATGCTGTGCGATGAGCTTGCGGTAGCCGTTCTCGCCTTCGCCCGCCATCGGCACGAACGGATGCTTTGCGTCCATCATGGCGCGCACGGATCCCGTGGAGCCGCCCTGTGTGAACACGGCCTCGAACTTGCCGTGTACGGCGAGCGCATCGGCGGTCGCCTTCTGGGCCGTGCCATCGTCCCAGTTGCCCACCACCTCAACGATCTGGAACTTGCCTTCTTTCTCCATCACTTCGCGGAAGCCGAGATGGCGGTCGCGGTCCACGGAGTTGCCGGGCAAGCCCCGCACTTCGAGGATCTTGCCGTCGCGTTTCTGACCCAGCTCCTTAAGGAGATGCCGCGCCGAGAGGCGTCCGATTTCGAGCTGGTCTTCGTTGACCTGCATGACCTTGTCCGTGTCGAGCACGTTGTCGAAGGGCACGATCACTACATTGTTGCGATCAGCCAGACGGATCACGCGATCGAAACCCTCGGGCGCCACTGCGATGGTGATGATGGCATCGTAGCCCTGGTTGATGAAGTCTTCGATGGCCCCGAGCTGCGCGGCGACATCGGTGCCGGTCGAGACGACCTTCAGCTCCTTGATCTTGTCCTTCATGCCAGGCTGCTCGGCATAAGCCTTGGCGGTCTGGATCATCTGGATGCGCCAGGTATTGCCAACGAAGCCGTTCACCACGGCGATGCGATAGGGGCCGGGCTTCTTGTCCCATTGCATGTACTTGGTCTGGGCACTCCATGGCTTGAAGCAGCTCGGATCCGGCCCTGGACCCGAGACGGACTTGGGAGCTGCAAGGGACGCAACAGACGAGAGCAGTAGGCCGGAAAAAGCGAGTGCAGACAGGCGAGCGGCGCGTGCCATATAATCCTCCTAGGACAGCGTTCTTCCCAGATCTGGTTCCTCTGTTGCGAACCTGGATCGGTTAACATGTTAGTTCCCGCCGCAGGGTAAAACAAGCAACCCTGCCAAACTCGGCTGGATAAGAAGGAGAGCCTTCCCAATGTCGGGTCCGGCGGGACAGCCGTAAATCTGTTTCATGGGCGGATTCCGAAGAAGAGGTCTCCAGCGGCTAGAGGAGAACGCCCGGCCAGGGTCAATCTGGGATCAGCCTCATTCGAAAGAGGCTCGTCTCGGAAGGTCTGCTTGCCGTGTGACTGCGGACGTTCGGCTTTCGTCGGCCCCGTGCCATGACGAGACCTTCCCATCTTGACCGATGGGGCCTCCCGAACAGGGTCGCCGCGGCTGAGGATGCGATCCTCTGCACCCGCTCGATGGATGATTGCGGCTGCTCACCGATGCTCGTTCAGGGTGGGAGCCGTCGGCGAGCAGGTTCCTGCGGCCGTACACAGGCGGGGCCTTAGGCGCTCCCCAAAGGTGGTGTGGCGCAGGTGATGCGCGGCGTCGCGGCGACGCGCCACGACGATTCCTCTGCGGTCCGTGATGATCCCGATCCGGGACGGAGGTCGTTCTTGGTCTGCCGGGGCGCGACGGCCTCAATGAAACATGATAACGGACACGAAGAGATCGGCCCATCCTGGGCGGTCACGCGGGTCACGATGGACCCGGCCGGCCGCCTCAGGCAAGGCGAGCACGACAGGGGGAACACGGGCCGCCCGGCATTCCGGAAAAGGATGCTGCATCCATATTGATGAGACCTTCGTCGCCGGATGTCAAAAAAGTATCGGCGAGACCTTAAAAACGTGCTGGCACGTGCCGATCCCGGAGATTACCGTGAGTGCCAGCAAGAGCCGAGACAAAGTCGGCCGGCTGGGAGCGAAGGGCGCTGCGGCCATCCGCATCGCCCTGGAGGAAACGGACATGGAGCCGGATCTCGAAGTCGTTCAGATAAGGCCTGGCGAGTCGTTCGCCGCCTGGTCGCACGGCTATCCCTACCGCACGGTGCGCTGGCACTTTCATCCCGAATACGAACTGCATCAGGTGGCTGCCACCAAGGGGCGCTATTTCGTCGGTGACTTCATCGGGGAATTCGAGCCCGGCAATCTGGTGCTCACCGGACCGAACCTTCCGCACAATTGGGTGAGCGATGTTCCGAAGAACATGGTCGTTCCCCTCCGCTGCCGCATCATCCAGTTCAGCGAGTGCTTCATCAGCGGAGCCACGACGGCGCTGCCTGAACTCGCGGCGCTGTCGCCGGTCCTGGAATCCTCCCGGCGCGGCGTTCTCTTCAGCCGGGAGACGAGCCATGAGATTGCCCCCCTGATGGTCGAGATGATGGGCGCACAGGGCGTGCGCCGCATTGAATTGTTCATGTCGATCGCCGGATTGCTGAGCCGCGCGAAAGGATCGCGGATGCTGGCCAGCGCCAGCTACCTGCCTGACCCGTCGGGGTACATGTCCGTCGGGATCAACAGGGCGCTCGCCTTTATCCGCGAGAACCTGACACAGCCCTTCGGCGAGGCGAATCTCGCGGCGATTGCCGGCCAATCGACAAGCGGTTTCTCGCGCGCCTTTCGCCAGCACACGGGCATGTCCCTGGTGCAGTACGTCAAGCGGCTGCGGATCAATCTCGCGTGCCAGATCCTGATGAGTGACGAGCAGGCCTCGATCACCGGCATCTGCTACGAGGTCGGCTACAATAATGTGTCCAATTTCAACAGACAATTCTTGGCCGAGAAGGGCATGACGCCCTCCCGGTTCCGGCGCCTTCTGCTCGACAACGGCCACGCGGCCAAGAAGGACAAGACGACCAAGACGGCCAAGACGACCAAGTCTTCTCAGGGAGGCGCCAGACAATACCACCTCGATCCACGAGTGAACGGCCGGGCCGCGCACGAGGGCCCGCGGGACGAAGTGCTCCGCTGAGGGCGCACCGGGGAGCGGCACGGTCCTGTCCACGAGACAGGTGGTCCGCCCGCCCGACAACAAGGACGAATGGGAGAGAAACGAATGATCAAGTCTTCATGGAAACTCGGCAGCCTTGCGGCGCTGACTCTGTCCCTGCTCGCCGGAACCGGCGCTGCCATGGCCCAGAACGCGAAGGTGACCAACACCACGGTGGCCTTCCTGATGCCCGATCAGGCCTCGACCCGCTATGAGGAGCACGACTTCCCCGGCTTCAAGGCCGAGATGGAAAAGCTCTGCCCGACCTGCAAGGTCATCTATCAGAATGCCGATGCGAACGTGTCGCGCCAGCAGCAGCAGTTCAACTCCGCGATCTCGCAGGGTGCGAAGGTGATCGTGCTCGACCCGGTCGATTCCGCCGCGGCCGCCTCGCTCGTGAAGCAAGCGCAGGGCCAGGGCATCAAGGTGATCGCCTATGATCGCCCGATCCCCGATGCGAAGGCCGATTTCTACGTCTCGTTCGACAATCAGGCCATCGGCAAGTCCATCGCGGATTCGCTGGTGCAGCACCTGAAGAAATCCAATGTCACCGCCGGGGGCGGCATGGGCGTCCTGCAGATCAACGGCTCGCCGACCGACGCGGCCGCGGGCCTGATCAAGAAGGGCATCCACGAGGGCCTCGACAACAGCGGCTACCCGATACTGGCGGAATTCGACACGCCGGAATGGGCGCCCCCGAAGGCGCAGCAATGGGCCAGCGGCCAGATCACCCGCTTCAACAAGAACATCCTCGGCGTGGTGGCGGCCAATGACGGCACGGCCGGCGGCGCCATCGCGGCGTTCAAGGCTGCCGGCATGAACCCGGTTCCGCCCGTCACCGGCAACGACGCGACGATCGCGGCCTTGCAGCTGATCATCGCCGGCGATCAGTACAACACGATCTCCAAGCCGAGCGAGATCGTAGCGGCCGCCGCCGCGAATGTGGCCCTTCAACTCCTGGGCGGCGAAGCGCCGAAAGCCGACACGATGCTGTTCAACACGCCGTCCAGGCTGTTCGTGCCTGCCGTCATCACGGCGGAGAACCTGAAGGCGGAGATCATCGACAAGAAAATCAATTCAGCCGAGCAGCTCTGCTCGGGCCGTTATGCGGATGGCTGCAAGAAGCTGGGCATCACCCAGTAAACGGCGAAATCCGTCCGGCTGCCCGACCGGCAGCCGGACGTCACGCGTGGCGCCGGCACGTCGCCTGCGGAGTCGAGGAAGAATGGACAGAACCCAGGAGCAGCGCGACACGCGCGAACCAGTGCTCAGCCTGCGCGGCATCTCGAAGCATTTCGGTGCCGTTTCGGCTTTGACCGACATCGACCTGGACGTGCATGCGGGTGAGGTCGTGGCCCTTGTCGGCGACAACGGCGCGGGCAAGTCGACGCTCGTCAAGATCCTGGCGGGAGTGCACCAGCCGAGCTCGGGATCGATCACCTTCCGCGGCAAGACGGTGACACTCCCGGATCCCAGCGCGGCGCTCGCCCTCGGGATCGCGACCGTGTTCCAGGATCTCGCCCTGTGCGAAAATCTCGATGTGGTCGCCAACATCTTCCTTGGCCGCGAGCTCAGCCCCTACCGGCTCGACGAAGTGTCCATGGAGCTGAAGGCTTGGACCCTGCTCAACGAATTGTCCGCGCGCATCCCCAGCGTGCGCGAGCCCGTGGCCTCCCTCTCGGGCGGCCAGCGCCAGACCGTCGCCATCGCGCGCTCGCTGCTGCTCGAGCCCAAGCTCATTCTGCTGGACGAGCCCACGGCCGCCCTGGGCGTCGCGCAGACGGCCGAGGTGCTCGACCTGATCGAGCGCGTCCGCGACCGTGGCCTCGGGGTCATCATGATCAGCCACAACATGGAGGACGTGCGCGCCGTCGCGGACCGCATCGCCGTGCTCAGGCTCGGTCGCAACAACGGCGTCTTCGAGCCCGATGCGTCGAACCAGGAACTCGTCAGCGCCATCACGGGCGCGGCGAACAACTCGGTCTCGCGCCGCGCCAGCCGACGCCAGGCGCAAGGCACGCAAGGCCCGGCACCGGAGGAACGCCCATGACCAAGGGTGCAGAGCAGAACGCGCAGGCCGCCCCGCTTATCGACCGCAGGGACGAGCGCGTGAAGCACGCGGAAGGCATCGGTGGCTCAGCCCGCGCCTTTTGGGACAGGATCCGCTCCGGCGATCTCGGGTCGCTTCCGGTGGTGGTCGGCCTGGCGATCATCTGGACGGTCTTTCAAAGTCTCAATCCGGTGTTCCTGGCACCGAACAATCTCGTCAATCTCCTGTTCGACTGCTCGACGGTCGGCGTGATCGCGCTCGGAATCGTGTGCATCCTGATCGTCGGCGAAATCGATCTGTCGGTGGGATCGGTCAGCGGCTTTGCATCCGCGCTCATCGGCGTGCTGTGGGTCAACCAGGGCTGGCCCGTCGCGATCGCCATTCTGGCGGCGCTCGTCTTCGGCGTTCTGATCGGCGCGCTCTATGCGGTCCTGTTCAACCGCTTCGGCATGCCGAGCTTCGTGGTGACCCTCGCGGGCCTTCTGTCCATCCTGGGCCTGCAGCTCTACCTGCTCGGCTCCACCGGCTCGATCAACCTGCCCTATGAAGCGCCCCTGGTGAATTTCGGCCAGCTGCTTGTGATGCCGGATCCCGTGTCCTACGCCCTTGCGGCTCTCCCCGGGATCGTGATGTTCGTGCTGGGCCACCGCATTGCGGCCCGGAGGCGCGAAGCAGGATTGTCGCCTCAGCCGCTGACCAGCCTGCTCCTGCGCTGCGTGCTGGTCACGGTCGTTCTCGAACTCGTCGTTCATTACCTCAACCTCGACCGTGGCATCCCCTGGATGTTCGGCCTCTTCGTGGGCCTCGTCGTGGTCATGAACTATGCCCTCACGCGCACGAAATGGGGCCGCCAGAT
This sequence comes from Microvirga yunnanensis, assembly GCF_025460875.1. Lineage (NCBI taxonomy): Bacteria > Pseudomonadati > Pseudomonadota > Alphaproteobacteria > Hyphomicrobiales > Methylobacteriaceae > Microvirga > Microvirga yunnanensis. Next base: position 56,566 of record NZ_JAMXFI010000027.1, on the reverse strand, counting down.
GCTGGCCGTCGGCGGCAATCGCGAGGCCGCGCGCCGCGCGGGCATCAATGTGCGCTTCATCTACATGACCGCGTTCATGCTCTGCTCGGGTCTCGCCGCGGCCGGAGGCATTCTCTCCGCCGCGCGCCTCGCCTCCGCGAGCCAGCAGGCGGGCACCGGCGACGTCAATCTGAACGCCATCGCGGCCGCCGTCATCGGGGGAACCAGCCTGTTCGGCGGCCGCGGCAGCGCTTATTCGGCCCTGCTCGGCATCATCGTCATCCAGTCGATCGCAAGTGGGCTGACGCTCCTCGATCTCTCCTCATCGCTCCGGTACATGATCACCGGCGCCGTGTTGGCCATTGCGGTCATCGTCGACTCCTTGGCGCGCCGCTCGCGCGTATCTCACGGCCGGGCCTGAAACCAAGACGAAGGAAAAACCATGGGTGAGAAACTCTCCGGCAAAGTTGCCGCCATCACCGGAGCGGCCTCCGGCATCGGCCTCGAATGTGCCCGGATCCTCCTCTCCGAAGGCGCGCGGGTCGTGCTGGTCGACCGCGACGAGGAAGCGTTGAAGACCGTCTGCGCCGAACTGGGCCCGCAGGCCCTCCCCCTGCGCGTCGACCTGACCGATCCAGCGAGCGTCTCGCGCATGATGCCGCAGATCCTCGAGCAGGCGGGCCAGCTCGACATCTTTCACGCCAATGCCGGCTCCTATATCGGCGGGGAGATTCTCAAGGGTGATCCGGATGCCTGGGATCGCATGCTGAGCCTCAACATCAATGCCGCTTTCCGCTCCATCCATGCGGTGCTTCCGCACATGGTGGAGCGCAAGACCGGCGACATCATCGTGACGAGCTCCATCGCCGGGCTCGTTCCCGTCGTCTGGGAGCCGATCTACACCGCCTCCAAGCATGCCGTACAGGCCTTCGTGCACACGGTCCGGCGGCAGGTTGCCCCGCACGGCCTGCGCGTCGGCGCCGTCGCACCCGGACCCGTGGTCACGGCCCTCATCAAGGACTGGCCGAAGGAGAAGCTCGAGTCGGAGCTGGCGGCAGGCGGCCTGATGCAGCCGGTTGAAGTGGCCGAAGCCGTCCTGTTCATGCTGACGAGGCCTCGGAATGTCACCATTCGCGATCTCGTCATCCTGCCGCAGAGCAACGACCTGTGATGCGCGCCGGCGCAGGGCGTCGCCCCTCAGACCCCTGTCTGGACGATTGAACGGCCATGGCAATCCATTTCCCCGGAATCGATGTCGGCACCGGCAGCGCTTCAAACAATCGGGATGGCCGGCACAAGGCCGGCCATGACGTGAGAGGGGGGTGGGAAGGGCCGAGGGTACCATGACCTGGGAGGGTGTTGTCACAGGCCCAGACCACCTCTCCACGTCATCACCGGGCTCGTCCCGGTGATCCCGATACGAGAGGCGCGGCGCTAATCCGACCGGGATGGCCGGCACAAGGCGAGTGATGATCGGCCGGCCATGACGTGCGAGGGTGTCATCACCGGGCTTGTCCCGGTGAACGCGATCGGAACAACGCAGAGCGCATCGTGCGGACCCTCCGGGTCGCCGACGTGACCCTTCGGGTCCGCCCCGAACGAAGAGCCGCTTCAGGATGTGAGCATCGAATCCGATCCCAAACCTGGGTCCATGTTTCACGTCCGATGCTTCAAGCTTTTGAAGGCCGGCCTCGCCTGACAGGGAAAGCACTCGCAGGAGAGGCATTCCGATCCCCGAGAGATCTTTGACCATGGCTGACCCGAGCGGCCCGTGCCTCACCCGTGCTGTGTGCGCACCTGCAGTGCAAGATCGGGGCGATCGCTCGTGATCTGCGAGATCGGCTGACTGAACCAGTAATCGAGCTCGCGGACCGTGTTCGGGACCCAGGCGCCAAGCTTGTCCCGCCCGACGATCTCGACCGCGCGGTCGATCGCCAGCCGAAGCAGCGATTGCTCGACGGCGACGATGCACCCGAGATCGACGAATCGCCGCAGGGTCCGGTCGACGCCGCCGAAGGCTTCGCAGGAGCGGCGGTCGACCGAAGCGAGCCGGCGCATGCCCGGCGCCTTGGCGCGGATCTCCTCGATGACCTCCGGGACGAAGCAGGTCAGGACCACGCGAGACGACAAGCCGCGGGCTTCGACGAGCGCGATGACCTTTTCGAGCAGGCCCGGATAGGGATTGCCGAAGGCATCCATCTTCATCTCGATCTCAAGCTCGATTCCGGTGGGGCCGAAGACGTCGAGGACCTCCGGCAGCGTCGGGATCGTCTCCCCCAGGGTGTCGTCGAGCCTCACCTTGGCGAGGGCGTCCCGCGACAGGTGACCGACAGGTCCCTTGTGGTCCGTCGTACGGTCGAGCAGCGGGTCGTGGATCACCATGATCTCGCCGTCGCTCGACAGATGCACGTCGAGCTCGACCGCATCGACCTTCAGGCCGCAGACATTGCGGAAGCCGCCGAGGCTGTTCTCCGCCCAGATATTGCGCGCGCCGCGATGTCCGATGATTCGCATGGAAGGGTGCCCCGCTTCGGTCTGTTGGTCACTACTTGCCGCTGTCGACCAGTCCCTTCACGAACCAGCGCTGAAGGAGAAGGATGACGATGGTGGGCGGCAGCATGGTGAGGAAAGCCGCATTCATCAGCAAATGCCATGTCGGCAGCGAATCCGGCCGCGGCATCAGCTTCTTCAGCCCGATCACCGCATTGGCCATCGCCGGATCGGTGGTGAGCAACAGCGGCCAGAGATACTGGTTCCAGCCCATCAGGAAGAGGATGATCGCCAGCGCCACGACGTTCGATCGCGACAGGGGCAGGAGGATCAATCGAAAGAACTGCCACGGGCTTGCTCCGTCGATGCGCGCCGCCTCGCAGAGCTCGTCGGGAACGGTGAGGAAAAACTGGCGGAAGAGGAAGGTCGCCGTGGCGGAGGCGATCAGCGGCAGGATCAGCCCTGAATAGGTGTTGACCAGATTCCAGTCGAGATCGATCAATGCCTGAATGCCGAGCCAGGAGCCGAGGATGTTGAGCGGCAGAGCGACGTTCGCCGCCGACTCGTAGGTTGGCACGATGCGCACCTCGATCGGTAGCATCAGCGACATGAAGATCAGCCAGAAGGCCGTCATCCGGAAGGGAAAGCGGAAATAGGTGACGGCGAAGGCCGCGATCACCGAAACGGCCAGCTTTCCGACCGTGATGCCCGTGGCGATGATGAAGGAGTTGAGGAGCAGCCGCCCGAAATCGGCATTGCTCAACACGGTCTGCATATTGGCGAAGAACTGGCTGCCGGGGAGCCAGGACATCGGCACGCGCATGATCTCCGCCTGCGAGAGCGAGCCGGTGACGAAGACGAAATAGATCGGCAGGCAGACGAGCGCCGCGCCGACCAGCAGGATGAGGTGGCAGACGGCATCGAGGATCGGCGTATGTTCGTTCATCGTCGGCCTAGACGCTGTAATTGACGCGGCGTTCCACGTAGCGGAACTGGGCGAAGGTCAGAAGCAGCGCGAGCACCATCAGCACGACGGATTGCGCGGCGGAGGAACCGAGGTCGAGCGTGACGAATCCGTCCAGATAGACCTTGTAGACCAGGATGGAGGTCGCGCCGGCCGGGCCGCCACGGGTGGTGGCGTCGACGATGGCGAAGGTCTCGAACAGCCCGTAGACGAAGTTGATCACGATCAAGAAGAACAGGGTCGGCGTGACCATCGGCAACGAGATGCGCAAGAAGCGCTGGATCGGCCCCGCGCCGTCGAGATAGGCGGATTCGAGGATCGACTGGGGCACCGAGAGCAGCGCCGCGACGAGGAAGATGTAGTTGTAGCAGATGTGCTTCCAGGAGGCCGCCATGACGATCAGGGCGAGCGCATGCCAGGAATTGCGGTTCGGATCCCAATCCAGCCCGAGCCCCTGCAGGGTGTGGGCAACGGGGCCGACGCGGGGGTTGAACAGGAAGGCGAGCATGATGCCCGCGATAGCGGGGGCGATCGCGTAGGGCAGCAGCAGCACGGTCCGGTAGGCGCTGCGGCCCCGCAGGATATGGTTCGAGGCGAAAGCGAGCAGCAGCGCGATCGACAGCGTCAGCACGTTCTGGGCGATGGTGAAGATCAGCGTGACCTGCGCCGAGGACCAGTAGACTCCGCTGCGGAACAGTCGTTCGAAATTCTCGAACCCGACCCATTGCGTCGTGGCGCCGAAAGGGTCGGTCAGCTGGAAGGCCTGGATCAGAGCCCGGACCGACGGGATGAAGAAGAACAGCAGCAGGATGAAGAGCTGCGGCGCCAGCAGCCAGATGGGCAGGCGCCATTCCCGGAAGTGCGCACGCTTCAGCCCGCTTTCGGACTGTGCATCGTCGGCGCTCCTGAGGAAAAGGCGCCTCAGTGGCCAGCGGAGGCGCAAAGCGCCGCCGCCGGCCGTCCCGGGGAGAGCAGCCGTGCTATTTCTTGCCGGCATTGAGCTGCTCGTAGCGGCGTAGCGCCTCGTTGCCGCGAGCCACGGCGTCGTCAAGCGCCTGCTGCACCGGCTTCTTGCCGAGGAAGGCGGCCGAGACCTCTTCCATGATCGCGACGTTGATCTGGTTACTGTTGCCGATGCGGAAGCCGAGCGAGTTGTCGCTGGGCGTGCCGCGCATCAGCTGCAGCACGGCGATCTCGCGCGTCGGGTTCTTCTGGTAGTAGCCTTGCGCCTTGGCCGCTTCATACGCTGCGGTCGTGACCGGCACATAACCCGTTGCCTGATGCCACCAGACCTGCGTGTCGGTTTTGGCGAGGAAATCGTAGAAGGCCGCGATCGCCTTGTACTTCTCCGGCGAATGCCCCTTCAGTGTCCAGAGCGCCGCGCCGCCGATGACGCTGTTCTTCGGGGTGACACCCTGCTCATAGGGCAGCTCGGCCGCGCTCCAGTCGAATTTCGCGGCGGCGACGACCGCGGCGTGCGAGGCGGTGGAGGCGATGATCGTCGAGCATTCGCCCGAGGTGAAGAGCTGGATTGGAATGATGCCCTGGCCGGCGAGCTGCATCACACCGGACGAGACCAGCCGCTTCATGCGCTCGACCTGATCGACGAGCTTGCCCTTGTTGAAAACGTAGCTGGTGTCCAGACCATCCATGCCGTTGCGCTTGGTCGCATACGGGATGTCGTTCACCGCGCTGTAATTCTCGAGGAAGCTCCACTCGTAGTCGCCGGGGAGCACCATCGCGCATTTCGACACCCCCTTGGCCTTGATCGCGTCGAGCTGCGGCTCGAGCTCCTGCCAGGTCGCGCCGGGCTTGTCGAATCCGGCGGCTTTGAAGTGGTCGCGATTGTAGAACAGGATCGGAGTCGAGGAGTTGAACGGCATCGCCTGGAGCTTGCCGTCGATCGCGTAGTAACTGACGACCGGAGCGATGAACTGCGAGGCGTCGATCGGGTGTCCCTCCTGTGCCATCAGATCGCTCGTGGGAACGATGGCGCCGGAATTGACCATCGTCAGGAAAGAGCGCTCGTTCGACTGCACGATCTCGGGCTGGCGCTTGGCGCGATAAGCCGCAATCGTGCCGTTCAGCACCTCGTCATAGGTGCCCTTGCCGATCGCCTTGACGACGTATTCCTTCTGGGAGTCGTTGAACTTCTTGACGAGTTCCTCGACACGCTCGCCGAGCGCGCCGCTCATGGCGTGCCAGAACTCGATTTCAGTCGCCGCCCGCGCGGGAGAAAGCCCCGCTAGCAGCATTGCGCCCGCACCCGCCAAAGCACCGTAGAAAGATCGCATATAAAGCCCTCCCTCATTATGTTGTGTGAGCATATGCTCTTTATTGAAGCATATGCTCGCACACTGGCTTGTTATGTCAACCGTTGATGACGGGTCGATGACGGCCGGGCCGGCTTGGGCCTGGAGGGCAATGGGGCAAGGCGGATCAGCGCGTTGGAGCATCCTGAAGCAGCGCATCGATCGGGGCGGCCCGCTTTTCGTCCGCACGATGCGCGCGGCGGTCTTGCGATCGCGTTCACCGGGACGAACCTGGTGACGACGTGGTGCGTGTGTGGTCCGGTCCTGCCACCCTCCCACGTCATGGCCGGCCAGTCATTACCCGCCTCTCGCCGGCCATCCCGATCCGGTGAGGCGCGGCGCCTCTCGGAAGCGGGATCACCGGGACAAGCCCGGTGATGACGTGGTGTATGTGTGAGGCGGTGCGAACACCCTCTCACGTCATGGCACCCTCCGCCCTTCCTGCCACCCTCCCCACGTGATGGCCGGGCCTGTCCCGGCCATCCCGATGGTTTGAAGCGCGGCGCTCTTCCGACCGGGATCACCGGGACGAGCCCGGTGATGACGTCAAGGGTGGTGTGAGCGGATGCTCAATTCCCTCAGTGGCGCACCGTTCGGCGCGAAAAGCCGGGTCCACTTTTCACTGACGTGGCCCTTCGGGTCGCTGACGCGGCCCTTCGGGTTGCTAGCGTGGCCCGCTGGGTCCGCACGGTGCGCTAGTCCGCCAGGAGGGCCCGGGCCGTGTCCTCGTCGGTGACGAGGCCGTTGACGATTCTCCCTCTCAGCGCGGCGCGCAGGGGCGCGACCTTGGCCCGGCCCTGGCCGATGCAGATGCGCCGCCGGGCGCTTCCGGACTCGGGCGGCACGCTGGTCACGCGCAGGTTGGTGCCGCGGTCGAGGAATCGGCCTTCGGCATCGAAGACCCAGCCGGTCACCTCACCGACGGCGCCGTGGCGAACCATGTCGAGCAGCTCGCCGCGCGTCATGAATCCGTCCCGATATAGCACTGCATCCTCGCCGATCTGGCTGATGCCCATCACCCAGAGATCGGCCTCGCTGGCGATGGCGCGGATGCGCCTGATCGACTCGATCTGGATGAGCTGAGCGCGCTCTTCGGGGCTCGACACATAAAGGGGCAGCGGCATTGGAAAATACTGCGCCCGGGTAATTTCGGCGAGCTTGACCAGCGTGTCGAAGGGGCTGGCCGAGCCATCGGGCGAGATGGTCCCGACCAGCGAGACGAGCCGATGCAGCGGGCAGGACATGGGCGGAACGCGCTCGATGCTGGCCCGCATGGAACGGCCGGTGCCCAAGGCCATGACCAGCGATTGGCGTGAGCGCAGCCAGCGCTCGATCAGCACGCCGCCGAGCGCGGCGACGCCGGCCGCGCCGGTCTCCGCCGAGCCGTCGGACGGGGCAACGTCGCAATGCAGCAGCTCGAAGCGGTCGCGCAGCCGCGCTGCGAGCTCCATGCAGGTGCTGATCGGGTGGTTCATGCGGAAGCTGATCAGCCCCTCGCTGCGGCAGAGCGAGACGAGGCGCTGCGCCGCCGGGCGCGAGATGTTCAGGATCTGGGCGATGTCGTCCTGCGTGCGGCCGGCAATATAGTAGAGCCAGCCGGCCCGGGCGGCGTCGTCGAGGCGGGTGCTGTCGTTCTCGGCCATCGGACGCTCAACCGGTTGCAGGCATCGGTGCCAGTTCCCGCCAGGATTCGAGCACCTTGTCGGCTCCGGCGTCCAGGAGCGCCTGTCTCTGGTCCAGAACTGCGAAATGGCTGCCTGCGGCGAGGCCATAGGCTGTCATACCAGCCGCCTTCGCCGCCATGACGCCGCTGACGCTGTCCTCGATCACAAGGCAGCGCTCCGGCGCCACGCCGCGCTCCCTGGCGGCTAGCAGGAACAGGTCGGGCGCCGGCTTGCCGCGCGGCACGCGGGTCGTGCTGAAGATCCGCCCCTCGAAGAGATCCCATAACCCAACTTTCCGGAGGCAGATCTCGATGCGCTCCTCGTCGCTTGACGAGGCTACGCAATAGTCGCTCGCGAAGGCCTCGACCGCGCCGCGCACTCCTTCCACCGGCTGAAGCTCGCGCGCGAATGCGGCAAACAGGCGGGCCCGCCAGCCCTCCGTGAAGTCGCCCGAGGCCAGGCGGCCTGTCATTCTCTCGTAATCCTCGACGACGACACTCGAGGGGCGCCCGAGATAGCGGCGCATCACCGTCTGCAGATCGTAGCCCGGGTCGAGAGGGGAGAGAATATCGACCAGAGTCCGGCAGCTGATGACCTCACTGTCGACGAGCACGCCGTCGCAATCGAGGATGACGAGGTCGAAGGGCGATCTCTGGACGGGCATGGGACAGCAACAACCTTGAGCGGATGCTCGCATGAAGAGCATCTACCCGATTTGCTGTCAAACCCAAAATGTCAGGGGCCTCCAGCACCGCCCAGGTCGCGCCACCGCCATGGTCACCCTCCATGTCATCACCGGGCTCGTTTCCGGTGATCCCGATACGGTGAGGCGCGGCGCTCTTCCCATCGGGATGGCCGGCACAAGGCCGGCCATGACGTGAGGAGGGTGACGCGAACCGAACGATCAACCGCCACGTCATCACCGGGCTTGTCCCGGTGATCCCGGTCGGAAGCCCGCCGAGCGCATCGTGCGGCCCTTCGGGTCCGCCTCTTCCGATGCGCCGGTCAAGAGAGGGAGCCTCGGATGGATCCCAAATGTGGTATCCACTTTTCACTGGCGTGGCCCTTCGGGTCGCTGACGCGGCCCTCTGGGTCACGTCCGAGGCTCTAGTGTGTGCATGACCGGAATCCCGGCGCGAAGACGCGCAGCACCTCCTCGATCCGTCGGGCCGTGTCCTCGTCCGGTCGCAGGTGCTTGTGGCGGTTGTAGAACTCCATGAACCCGCTCACGACCTTGTTGAACTTGAAGGCCCGTATGTCATGGTCGACCTGATCCTTGAAGGCCGACAGATCGATCCGGTCGGAGCCCCGGCTTTCCAGCCACCGCCGCATCCGGGACAGGAACCGGCGCTGCCCGGTGATGTGCTCGTCCGACCACTCCCCACCCTCGAAATAGGGACCGATGAACATCAGGTACAGCCGCAGCTCGTCGGGATCGTAGTCGTCAGGGCTGACGGCATTCCCCTTGGACTTCGACATCTTCGCTCCGTCCTTCCTGATGACGCCCTGATGGATCACCTTCCTGAATGGCTCCTCCCGTGGGACGACACCTAAGTCGAACAGCACCATGTGGATGAACCGGGTGTAGATCAGGTGCATGCAGGCGTGCTCGGCCCCGCCGACATACAGATCGACGGGCTGGTAGCAGCCTTCCGGCAGGAACTCGGTGTCGCTGTCGGTCAGGTAGCGCAGGTAGTAGAATGAGGAGTCGACGAACGTGTCCAGGGTGTCCGTCTCACCCTCGACCGGGATTGGGCACCCCCATGTTCGCTGCCGCGAGACGCACCAGTCCCTCAGATCGGCCAGCCACGCCCGCTGCATCCGCTTGGTGGAATCAGGCATGTCGATCCTGTCCAGGCCAGTGATCAGACGGTCCCGGTAGTCCGTAATCCGGAAGGACCACTGGTTCATGGTCCGGCGCTCGACCGCGCTGCCGCACCGTTCGCAGTGCCCATCGATCACCTGCTCGTTCGCCAGCACGGTCTCGCAGGACGGGCACCAGTTCACCTCGCCCCAGGCCTTGTAAGCCAGCCCGCGCTCGCGCAGGCGGGTGAAGATCCACTGCGTCCACTTCACGTAGGAGGGATCACAGGTCACCAGGCGCTCCTCGAAGCAGGTGTTCATGCGGGCCATCTGCCGCCTGAACTGCGCGATGTTCTCGAACGTCACGTCGGCCGGATCGCGTCCGACCTTGCGGGCGTAGTTCTCGGCCGGCAGCCCGAAAGCGTCGTAGCCGAAGGGCTGGAAGACGGTCGTGCCGCAGTGTCTCAGCCAGCGGCAGTAGGAATCGATGACGGCGTAGTTGTAGTAGTGCCCCAGATGCAGCCCTGCCGCTGACGGATACGGGAACATCACGGCACAGTAGAAGTCGGCTTCCATGGCTCAACTCTCTGCGTTCGGGCGAACGCGCGAGAGGAGCGTCGCCCAGATTACTTCGCGAACACGACGAAAGACCCGGCCGTCGGAACGACCGGGAGGCGAAGTCGCAGAGTGCGGGCGAACGTGATCATGTCTTCAATGTAACAATCGCCTTGGAACTGGTCAACGCCCGGCTCGGAACAAGCCGATTGGGAGGGATCGACCGCGCCGGAATCTGCTGCTCCGCATGCTTGCGGATATTCCGCCGACTTCCGCATGGTGCAAGGACATGACATTGACGGCCGCAGGAACGAGCCGCCGGCGCCGTCGTAGGGCGGTCCCTGTTAGAGCATTTTTCGGTGAAGTGGATCCGGTTCACCGTTAAAAAATGCGGCTCGGCAAAGACAAGAGATGATTCCACGTGAGTGGAAGCAGCTCTAGACTGGACGAGAGCATCGGAGCCATAGGATCGCTGCAAAACAGCAGCGGATCCAAGCGCAATCGGCACAGATTCGCGCGGCCAGACTAGGTCGAAACGCAAACAGGATCGGACACGTGGCCGGCCATTGGTCACGGACTGGACCTGCGCCAAAGCAGGCGTGGTCAGAAGCGGACGTTCAAGCCGATGCGGCTGATCCAGCCGCCGTTCCTGAAGCGATAGCGCGCCTGATCGCCCGCGCGGGCCAGAGATTCGAAATCAGCGACATTGTCGAAGACGAACGCAATGTGCGCGGCTTCGCCGCCCTGGAAGGTGCCTGTCGCCATAGCTGCCCTGCTCGCATAAGCTGGAGTTTGAGCCGACCCAGGTCTTCTCGCCTGGATTCACTGCCGTGTTGAATGGTCAACGAGGCTTACTGCTGCGGCATGTCGAGTCAAGGTATATATTCAGGCACGAAGCAGGCTTGATGGTCCTGTGACATATTGAGCGGGCGAACCTCTCTTGGCTTGTTACTGTGTTCGAATGCATCCTTGCTTTGGGGGCGGCTCTGGGTTGAACGAGCCTTCGGGCATGGCCTCACGAAGGTCAGTTGATGTTAAGGCTTGTTGGATGCCTGCCGCGGCGGAACGGAGCCGCGGCACGAGCGGCAGGCGTTCGACAAGCCTCAAAGGAGGAAACCGCGGAACACCGCGCAGGCGCTGCGGGTGTTATGGGGATTGTGGCGTCGGCATCGGGTGCTGAGCCACCATTACTGACGAGATCCGGTGTGGGTGAGGGCGCCGTGAAGAGCACCGCCAACCCAGCGAAGGAGACCATCGAAGCGCCAGCGGCCCGCAAGACACCGCATAGGGATCACCGCAGAGAGAGACACAGCGAGCGCCGGTGCGCTGAATGCAGCACCCGTCATCAGCCGCATAAAGGGCACGAGCGGGCCAGCAGGAGGTCATGAGGTGTCGATCCGGATCGGGTGAGAGGGCGCAGAACGCGGTGCACATCCGCGGGCGAACCGCTCGATGAGGATCATGCGCCCGCCGCAGCACGGGCAACACCGCGACGGCGCGATCGGTGCGTCGGGTGCAGGAGCATCGGCCAGGGGCTTCTCAGCCACGGCCAGCAGCGCACGCGCACGAGCGAGGTTCGCCTGACGCACGCCATTGCCGAACAAGCCATAGTGGCGGATGCGGTGAAAGCCGTCGGGCAGCACGTGCAGCAGAAAGCGACGGATGAACTCATCGACGCTCAGCCGCATAACCTTGGTGCGCTGACGTTCCTTGGCCCGATAATCCTTCCAGCGGAAGCGGACCCCATCCGCATTGCAGGCAAGCAGCCGAGAGTTCGAGATCGCCACCCGATGGGTGTAGCGCGCCAGGTACGCCAGCACCGCTTCGGGCCCGCTGAACGGGCGCTTGCAGTAGACCACCCACTCGATCCGCCGCAGCGCCGCCAGAAGGGCGCTGAACGCCTCCGGCTCGGCCAGATGCGCCTGAGCTCCGAAGAAGCCCAGGCGCCCGACCGCCTGGGCGCGAGATAGCCCATCCAGGAACAGGCGCCGGAACAGCCGCGAGAGCACCCGCACGGGCAGGAAGAAGTTGGGCCGACACGCCATCCATTGCGTTCCGTCAGGGGATAGCCCGCCGCCGGGCACGATCATGTGCACATGCGGATGGTGCGTCAAGGCCGAGCCCCAGGTGTGCAGCACGGCGGTCAAGCCGATGCGGGCGCCCAGATGCTTGGGATCGGCCGCGATGGTCAGGATGGTCTCGGCCGCGGCCTTGAACAGCAGATCGTAGATCACGGCCTTGTTGGACCAGGCCAGATCCGCGATCGCTGCCGGCAGCGTGAACACCACGTGGAAGTAGGGGACCGGCAGCAACTCGGCTTCGCGCTCCGCGAGCCAATCCCGGGCCGCCGCGCCCTGGCACTTCGGGCAGTGCCGGTTGCGGCACGAGTTGTAGGCGATCTGTGTGTGGGCACAGCGCTCGCAGCGCTCCACATGCCCGCCGAGCGCGGCCGTGCGGCAGGCCTCGATCGCACTCATCACCTTGAGCTGGCCGAGGCTGATGTGGCCCGCATGGGCGGCGCGCCAAGCCGCCCCGTGGGCGCGGAAGATGTCCGCCACCTCGAGAGCCGGGCGGGGCATGGGCCAGCTCTCAGGCGGACGGATCCGAAAGAGGCAGATGATCGAGCGGGCTCATCACGGTGCGGATGAGCTGGGTCGCCACGCGGGTGTAGCGGGCGGTGGTGTCGAGCTTGGTGTGCCCGAGCAGCACCTGGATGACGCGGATGTCGACATGCTGCTCGAGCAGGTGGGTGGCGAAGCTGTGGCGCAGGGTGTGCAGGCTGACGGGCTTGTCGATCTCGGCCAGACGGGCGGCGGCATGACAGACGCGGTTGAGCTGACGCGGGGTGAGCGGGTTGATCCGGTTCTGACCGGGAAAGAGCCAGCCCTGCGGTCGGGCCGCCCGCCACCAGGCGCGCAGCAGCTCCAGAAGCTGCGGCGAGAGCATGACATAGCGGTCCTTGCGGCCCTTGCCCTGCTCGACGCGGATGACCATGCGGGTGGAGTCGATGTCGCTGACCTTGAGGGTGACCACCTCGGAGGCGCGCAGGCCCGCCCCATAGGCGACGCTCAGCGCCGCCTTGGCTTTGAGGTTCGGCGCCGCCTCGAGCAGGCGGGCAACCTCGTCGGGGCTGAGGACCACCGGCAGCTTGCGCGGCTCGGGCACGAACGGGATTGGCTGCATGACCTCGGGCCGGTGCAGGGTGACCTGGAAGAGGAAGCGCAGGGCCGTAACGGCGTGGTTGATGGTGGGCGGGCTGGCGCCGGTCTCGATCAGGAAGAGCTGGTAGCGACGCACATCCTCGAAGCCGGCTTGGTCAGGCGAGGCGCCGAGGAAGGCGCTGAAGCGGCGGATGGCGCGGATGTAAGCGTCCTGGGTGCGCGGGGCGAAATGGCGGATCGTCATGTCGTCGATCAGGCGCTGACGGAGAGGGCTGACGGACGCGTGGGTCATGGGAGGCTCCTGTCCTGAGGGTGGAGGAAACCTCTCCATTCTCAAGCCGGACACGTCCCGGCGTGACCTCTATGATCGTTCCAGACGCCGACAGAGCCGGCACATCCTACCGCGGCAGCGGTTTAGTCCATTCCGATGCCGGCGGAAATCCGGCATTCGTTCCAGGGCATATCGGTCGGCCCAAGGACATATGGATCTGCGGGGCGGATGGGCCGGGTCCGGCCCACCCGCGAGAGCTTCTACTGAGCGGCTGCACGCAGGCCTGAGCGTTCACCCAACTTCGTGGCATGATCGATCACGTGGTAGATGTAGTTCTGTTCCACCACGCCGGCGAAGAGGTGAGCCCAGGGGCCGCCGGCAAAGATCACGACGTCCTCGCCGCCGTGGGTCTCGCTGTCGAGCGGGACCAGGGACTGCTGCTTGTAATCCGGCGCGGTGGTGTCAGCTGGCGTCGGACGTGGTTCATTCGCTTTCACGGCGCCGGGGCCGTTGGCGTAGCCGAGTGTCGTGAACGGCTTGCCATCCTTGCCGAGCTTCGGCTTGCCGTCCGGCTCGACGATGGTCTCCAGGATCGGGTTGCCGCGCTTCGGATATCCACTGATCGTCAGCGTATGGCTGTGGTCTGCCGTCACGATCACGAGCGTCTCATCGAGGTTCACCTTTTGCAGCGCTGCCTTGATGGCATTGTCGAAGGCGACCATGTCCTCGAGCGAGCGGTACGCATTGCCGTCATGGTGCGCGTGATCGATGCGCCCGCCCTCGACCATGAGGAAGAACCCGCTCGGGTTCTGGCTCAGGATGTCGATGCCCTTCACCGTGAGTTCCGCCAGGGACGGCTCGCCGCCATTGTCCTTGAGACGGTCCGCCTCGTAGCGCATGTGCGAGCGCTCGAAGAGGCCCATCACATGAGGGGTCTTTCCATCGAGCTTGTCGAACTGCTCCTTGTTCCAAAGAAACACGCCGCTGTTGGAGTAACGGTTCTGCCATTCCTGGACGAGGTTGCGCCCATCCTTGCGCGAGCCCTTCTTGTCCGCGTCCTCGGGGTCGTTCACGGTCTCCGGGAGGAAGCGGTCGCGTCCGCCGCCGAAGATCACCTCGAAGCCGTCGCCTTGGGACCAGGCGGCAAGCTGCTGGGCGATGTCCTTGCATCCGGCCGCCATGGCCTCCGGCGTCATGTTGGCGTCACCTTCCCAGTCGCGGTGAGGTGTATGGGCGTACATGGAGGCCGGCGTGGCATGGGTGATGCGGGCGGTGGAGATGACGCCGGTCGCCTGCCCGGCCCGCTCGGCCATGGCCGCTAGGCTCAGCACCTCCTTGCCCTTGGACCCGGCACAGTCGCCGACCTCGACCTCGCTGTTCACGCCGATCACGTCGTTGCGCGTTTTCACGCCCGTTACCATGGCCACGGCGGTCGGGGCGGAATCGGCCACCTGCGCGTCATGGGTGTAGGTCTTCGAGAGAGCCGCAAAAGGCAGCTTTTCCATGGTCAGCGAGTTCGACTCGCCATCGACACCGCGCTTCTGCCCCTCGTAGATGCGGCCCGCGGTAACCGTGGAGATGCCCATACCGTCGCCCACGAACAGGATCACGTTCTTGGCGCGATTGGTGTTCGGCGTCACGCGCAAGCGCTCCTGGAGCGCGGACTGAGCTGCGCGGAAGTAGGCGTCGTTGGTTTGAGGCAGGGTGTTCTGAGCGTACGCAATGCTCCCTGAAGCGGCCAGCAAGGCCGCAACACTGACGAGTCGTCTCATGATTGTCCTCCCGTGCTGCCGACGGCCCGCGTGCGGGCAGTGGCGCACAGGAGTAAATAGCTCACGCGCGCTTACCGCCCAGCCCCGAAAGGGCTCGCGAGCGACATTGCAGAGAGGCCAAAGAGCCTCTCGTGAATCGTCCGCCAGCTCTCTGCATCGGGAGCGCATAGGATGCCCCCATCATGGAGGGTGGGGCGATAAGGCGCTCCGTCAAACCGCGCGGCGTAGCCGCCGGCCTCCCGATGGAGCAGCCAGCCTGCCGCATGATCCCACGGCATCAGCTTCGCGTGGAGAAGGAAGTGGCAATGTCCGGCGGCGGCCATCCGATACTCGTGCGCCGCGCAGCGATAACAGGCAACGGCCCCGAAACCCGGGAGGTTCGCCGCCACGGCGGACCGCATGGGCTCCGGCATATGGTGCCAGGAGGCGCACCCTGACATTTCTTGGATCGCGACCGAAGACGCAACCCGAAGATCGGTTCGTCTGCCATCGGGATGCTCGATCCAGGCCCCCTCCCCGCGGATGGCCATCGCCGTGTCGTTCCCAACCGGGTCATGGATCCAACCGGCAACGACCTCCCCTCGCACAACGGCCGCCGCCATCACCCCGAACAACGGGAGACCCGAGGCGAAATTCTTGGTGCCGTCCACCGGATCGATCAGGAAGGCAAGGTCCGCGTCCGCCAGCCTGTTCAGCAGAGACGGGTCGCACTCCGTGGCCTCTTCGCCAATCAGGACAGCATGCGGAAAGGCCCGCCCCAACTCTCTGGCGATCATCCGCTCGGCAGCCACATCGGCATCCGTCACAAGATCCATGGCCGACGACTTCTGCCGAACCTCATGGGCCGACAGGTTCCGGAAGCGGGGCATGATCTCCGACCGGGCCGCTGCGCGGAGCAGCTGCTCCACGAGGCCGGCATGATGGGTTGAGAACAGCATGGGCAATCGCTTTCAGAATTCCCGGGAGCGCAAGCCCCGCCGCGACAACCCGGGATCAGGATCCGTCGCGCTCCAGGATCGAACACTTGAGCGCGGTCAGGCCATTCCCATCAGCCGGACGAGCGGGTCCCTCAGACCGGACGTGCAGCCGAGCACGATGTTGCCGTCGCGCAGTCCTGAACCGGTGAGAAAGTCATTCACCCAGCCGCCCGCCTCCTCGATCAACAGCATCCCGGCCAGGGCATCCCACGAGTTCATGTGCAACTCGCAATAGCCGTCGATCCGGCCCGCCGCCACGGAGGCCAGGGCCAGGGCGCCCGACCCTCCGCGACGAACGCCCGCCCCGGCCGCCAGGATCCGGCCGACGAGATCGACGTACTGGCTGAGCGGAAGCCGGGTCGACCAGCCGGCCTCGATGGTGGCGGACTGCATGTCGCCTAGCCCGCTGACACGGATCGGCTCGCCGTTCAGCGTCGCACCCCGGCCCCGCTCGGCCGCGAACAGTTCATCGTGCATGGGATCATAAATGATCCCGATCCGGGTCTGGCCATCGCGGACATAGGCGATGGAGATGCAGAATTGCGAGATCCCGCGCACGAAGTTCGCCGTGCCATCGATCGGATCGACCACCCAGACATTGTGATCGAACGATCCCCCGCCCTCTTCGCCGAAGAAGGAATCCTCGGGAAAGCTCTCCAGCAGCCGGCTGCGCACCAAGCTCTCGACCTCGGCATCCACCGCCGAGAGATAGTCCTGATGTCCCTTGAGGTTGATGCCGGTCGTTCCGGGGCGTCCGTTGAACCGGCGGCGGGCCAGGGCCCCGGCCTCCCGCGCCACAGCGGACGCGACAGACAATCTGAGGTCGGATTTCTCCGCTGCGGACAACGAGACGGGATCCGCGACCCTGGCTATGGTGGAGACGGGCATGAAGGTTTGTCCTGCTTACTGGCTGGAGGAAACGGGCTCTCGTGCCGGATGCTTCTCGCGCTCGATCCGCCGGATCCACGCAGCGGCATGGCGGGCGGCTTCGATCAGCATCGGCTTTGGTGTCTCCATCCATTCATCAGGATGAAGCTCGCGCGTGACGCGCAGGTGATCGATGGCGGCCTCGAGGGTCAGGAACCGGTCAGGCATCTGGATGTGGATGTACAGGGCCGCCAGGATCACGGACCGGCTGCGCCCGCCGCGGCAGTGCAGCAGCACGTTGCCACGGCGACGGTGAGGATAGGTGCGGCGGTCGGGCAGCTGCTGATGCAGGGCGCCATCGAGCAGGTAGTAGCCGGCCAGCAGCATCGTGTCCGGGTTGCCTGCATCGTCGATGAGACCCAGCTTGTAGTTTCGGACCGGCCCGTGCGGCGACGCGATGTCGGAGGCTCCGACCCCGGCCGTATAGTCGATATCGAGGTTGACGGCGCAGTTCACCACGATGGCGATGTCGTTGCTCTCGAGCAAGGCCTTGTCCGACGCCGCATTGGCGTCCCCGACGAAAAGCTTCACCCCGAACGGCGGGAGATCCTCGACGATGAGGCTCATCGGAGGGCGTGGAAAGTTGAACTGGGTCACCATCGAAACTTTGATCCTGATCTTCGTGGTATGGCTGTTGCGGCACGCTCATCGGGAATGGCGTGCCACAGGGTTGAGCGTTCTGCCTGTTCGACCGGCAGCCGACCGTCGCCTTCAGGCCGCGTGGGAGGCTCCGACAGCGGGTGGGGCCGACGGGAGCCGATTTCCGCTGCCCTTATCGAAGAATATGATCTGGTCGGGCGGGAACTCGACCCAGATGGTTTTCTTCGGGAGCGAGGTCTCGAAGCGGGGAATGAGCGCCGTGACCCGGTGGCCTTTGACCGTGAGCGAGATGATCGTCTGCGATCCGGTGGGCTGGACGATGTCGACCTCGGCCTGCAGGCTGAACGGGCCCTGCCGCTCGACGATCGTGATGTTCTCCGGGCGGATCGCGAACGTCACCGGGCCATCCGGGCCCCGCAGGCCGGTCGGCGCGGGAATGGCCGCATCCTGGAAGCGCACGGCCCGCTCGCCCCCGGCGGTCGCCAAGGTTCCGTCCAGGAGGTTGATCCTGGGATCGCCGATGAACTCGGCGACGAAGAGGTTGGCGGGGTTGTGATAGATCTCGTAGGGCGAGCCCTGCTGCTGGATGACGCCGTCCTTCATCACCACGATGCTGTCCGACATGGTCAGTGCCTCGACCTGATCGTGCGTGACGTAGACCGTGGTCGCCTGCAACTCGCGGTGCAGGCGCTTCAGCTCCGTGCGCATCTCCGTCCGGAGTTTTGCGTCAAGGTTGGACAGCGGCTCGTCCATGAGCAGGATCGCGTTGCGGGCCGCAATCAGGCGGGCCACGGCCACCCGCTGCTGCTGACCGCCCGACAGCTCGGACGGATAGCGGTCCGCAAGCCCGGTCAGCTGGACCTTCGCGAGCGCCTCCGCAAGGCGCTCCTTGACCACCCGCGCGGGCTGCCTGGCCTCCGACAAAGCCAGGGTGATGTTGCGGTCGACCTTCATGTTGGGCCACAGAGCGTAGCTCTGGAAGATGAAGCCGAGGCCGCGCCGCTCGGGCGGAACGAAGATTCCGGTCCGGCTGGAGTAGACCGTCTTCCCGCCGAGCACGACCTCGCCCGTGGTCGCCTGCTCCAGGCCGGCGATGACGCGCAGGGTCGTGGTCTTGCCGCAGCCCGATGGCCCGAGCAGGGTCACGAAGCTGCCCTTCGGGATGTCGATGTCGAGGCTCGGAAGGGCCAGATGGCTTCCGTACGACTTGGTGATGTTTCTGAGGGTGATTTCAGACATGGGCACTCTCTCGTGCGGAAGCCATTCAGGTCAGGTTACCGGCTCGTCTCGGCCATCCAGAAGTCGCTGATCTTCGCGATGTTGTCCTTCACGAACGCGGGCGACGCGGTGAGCTTGTTGGCCTTCGGCCACATCTCGCTGTAAGGCGGCGGCGGCACGTCCGTGCGCGGTGAGAAGGTGCCGACCTGGTAAAAGGCGGCCATGCCCTGCAGCAGGTCCAGGGACTTTCCGGACCGGAACGGCGCCTTCAGCTCCGAACTGCTGTTCAGCTCCTTGCTGCCCATGAGGAACGACACGAAGAGCTTCGCGGCATTCGGATGCGGCGCCTGTCCGGCAACCGCCACATAGGTCGGATACGAGAACAACGCCGCGGGCTGCAGGTCGTAGGGGATCGCATTCGCGTAGTTGTCGGACTGGTTCTTGGTCAGGTAGTGGATCACCGAGAACGCCATCGGGGGCTTGGCCTGGCCGCGCAGCCCGACGGCTGTCGCGATCTTCGAGCTGTTGTCGGAGATGACGATGTCGTTGCCGATCAGCCGGTGCAGGAACTCGTAGCCTGCGTTCTCGATGCCGGGCGAGAGCTCGAGCTTCTTGCCATAGTGCTTCTCGTACGCCTTCTGCATCTCGTCGGAGTGCTCGACGATGGCAGCGAGCATCATCAGGGTGGTGAGCGAACCGGCCGGCGACTTCATGGAGAAGCGGCCCTTCCATTGCGGTTCGGTGAGTTGCCAGATGCTCTTGATCGGCGGCTCCGGGTAGGTCTCTGAGTTGTACAGAACGCCGTAGGCTTCGATCACATGCGTCAGCAGCGGCTCCCGGTGTTCGGCGGGAATCCTGTCGACCAGGTACGACGGCACGTAATTGACGATGCGTTGGTTGGGAAGCAGGTCGAACACCATCTGTTCGGTGCCGCCCGAGTAGATCACGTCGGCCGCGTACACGCCGGCCTGGTGCTCGCGCACGACCTTCTCAATGGTCTTCTCGGAACCGAGGTCATAGGCCTTGACCTTGATCTCTGGATAGAGCTTCGCGAAGTCCTCCGCCACCTTCAACATCGTGCCCGATGAGGAATAGACGACGACCTCGCCCTCCTTCTTCGCGCTGGCAATCACCTCGTCCCAGTTCTCGTTCTTCTGATAGGGGCCGAGCTGGCTTTTCTGGAGCCAGGCGTCCCACTTGGGGTCGGGCTGCTGCGCCATGGCCGGCGCTGCGAGGGCAAAGGTCAGGGCTCCGGCCGCGAGCCAGGCTTTGGCACTGCGGAAAGTCGGTGTCATGATGGGCTTCCTCCTTCGTTTCTCGTTGTGTCGACCTGGATGGATTGGTCAGGCCGCCCCGATCCTCGCCTTCGTCGACAAGGCGCGGACGGCCAGGTTGACCGCAATCACGATGGCGACGAGCAGCACGGTGGCGACGCCGACGAGTTGGGGCATGTCCTGGTTCTGGTAGTTGTAGATGACGCCGGCGAGCACGTTGGTCGACGGCGTGACGAGCAGGATGATGAGCGACAGCTCGCGCATGATGCTGATGAAGCTCAGCAGCATGCCGGAGAGAAGCCCGCCGGCGGCGATGGGCACGATGATCCGCACCATGCGGCGGAACCAGCCGATGCCCTGGACGCGGGCCGCCTCCTCCAGCGACTTGTCGATCTGCAGGAGCGCCGCGATGCCCGTGCGGGACGTAAACGGCAGCGTCTTGACCGAGCAGATCAGGACGAGCAGCGCGAAGGTGCCGTAGAGGGCCGGGATCGGCCCGAACGGACGGGCGAACATGCCGATATAGATCGCCCCGAAGGCCAAGGCCGGGAAGATATACGGCAGGAAGGCCACCGTCTCCAGGGCGCGCGAGGTCAGCGAGCCGCGGGTCCTGACGACGACATAGCCGATGAGGAACCCGAAGACGCCGGTCGTCATGGCGGTGAGGAACGCCAGCTTGAGGCTATTCCAGGTCGCATCGAGGATGTTGCCGTTGTCGACCAGGGCAGCCTGGAGTTGGTCGACGCCCTCGCCTCCCTGGCCGGTCCAGTAATGCAGGGTCAGGTTGCCGAGGCTGTAGTTGCCTGCCGTCTTGATCAGCGACTGAAGGACCAGCAGGACAAGCGGGAAGGCGACGGCTGCCGTCATGAGCAGCATGACAAGGATGAAGAGCGGCCAGCGCCAGCGCCCGAGATCGATCTCCTTGCTGCGGAAGCCCTTGCCGGAGAGGGTCACGAAGCTCTTGCGGACACCGATGAGACGCTGGTTGATGAAGATGAACAGACAGGCGAGGACCACGAGCACGAGCGCAAGCAGGAAGCCGTCGCCCGCGTTGCGCGTCCCCATGGCGGCATAGATCTGCGTCGGCAGCACGAAATAGCGCACCGGCATGCCGAGCACCGCGGGCGTGCCGAACGATCCGACCACACGGATGAAGGTCATCACGATCGCGGATCCGATAGCGGGCAACAGGAGCGGCGCGGTGATCCACAGGAACTGCTTGAGGCGCGAGAGGCCCGCCATGGCCCCGGCCTCCTCGAGCTGGCTGTCGACGCTTGTGATCGAGCTCGACACCGAGAGATAGGAGTAGACGTAATAGTGGAGCGACAGACAGATGACGATCGGGATCGGGCCATAGGCGATCCAGTCCGGCGGCTGCACGCCGAAGAAGTATGCAAAGGCGCCTGACGCTCCGCCGATGCGGTCGTTCTTGAAGAACGTGATCCAGGCCAGCGCCATCACCCAGGACGGGAGCATGTACGGGATCATCACCAGCGTGTGCAGAAAATTCCGGAACGGAATGTTCGTGCGCACGATCAGCCAGGCGAGACCGGCGCCGAAGGCCAGGCAGATGGCGGTGGCGGCACAGGCCGTGACCAGCGAGTTGAAGAAGGGTTTGTAGAAGATCGCCCAGGAGAGGCGACCGGCGAAGACGCGCTCATAATGGAAGAGCGTGAACTCGCCCGGCTGAGCCTTGGGCAGATAGGCGCGGTCATAGGGCTGAACGGTGAGGGTCTCCCGGACCAGCTCGAACAGCGGCACGAGGACCAGCGCCCCCAGCACAACCGCGAGCAGGATGCCGAGAAGGCGTTCGGGCTGGGTGAAGACGTGCCGCAGGTACCCCACGATGGCGCGTGCGGACGATCGGCTCGATGGGGTGTGTGCTGGCGCCGCCGAACTCGTCATTCCGTCACGTCCTTCCCGGAGCCGGGTGCAGGCTCACAAGCGTTTCCCATGGGCGGCCGACTTCTGGTGCTCTCGTCCGGTCGGGCCGGAGGGCGGTCAGCTCGCGATTGTCCTGTGCGTCCCGTTGCGGCACGGCTCGGCCGCTCGAGGATCACAGGATGAAGCCAGAGGAGCTTTGCACACGTGTGCAAACCTTGCAAGCAAGCATTTTTCGGCGAAGTGGATCCGGGTTTGGGATCCGATCCGATCTCATCCTCCCACGTCATCACCGGGCTCGTCCCGGTGATCCCGGTCGGAAGGGCGTGGCGCTTCAAACAATCGGGATGGCCGGCACAAGGCCGGCCATGACGTGCGGAGGGTGGAGCGCGAACCGAACGATCATCCTCCCGCTGTCATCACCGGGCTTGTCCCGGTGATCCCGATACGGTGAAGCGCGGCGCCCGAAGCAACCGGGATGGCCGGCACAAGGCCGGCCATGACGTGAGAGGGGGTGGGAAGGGCGGAGGGTACCATGACCTGGGAGGGTGTTGTCACAGGCCCAGACCACCTCTCCACGTCATCACCGGCCTTGGGCCGGTGATCCCGATGCGAGAGGCGCCGCGCCCTTCCGATCGGGATGGCCGGGACAGGCCCGGCCATGACGTGCGGAGTGACCCAACGGGCGGAGGGTGGCCATGACAGCCATGACAGGGCGGACTCGGAGGGTCACGAGCGTTGCCCGCTTTCATCCGCACGATGCGCTCGGCCAAGAAGAGAGATGATTCCCCATGAGGGGAAGCAACACCAGGCCTTCTGAATGAGGAACGGACTAGGATCGGATGGAGGGACGGACGGTCGCCCGCTCGACGAGTTCAACCGGAAGGACTTCATGCACGAGCGCCATGCCCTCTCCGTGCATCTCCCGCTCGATGGCCGTCAGCACGGATCCCGTGAGATCGCTCATCGACTGCCTGACGGTCGTCAGGCGATAGGGAGCCCATGCGGATTGCGGGATGTCGTCGAAGCCGACGACCGAGAGATCCTCGGGGATGCGCCGTCCCATGCCACGGGCACCATCGAGGAAGCCGAGCGCGAGGAGATCGGTGACACAGAAAACGCCATCCAGGTCATGGGAGCCAAGCAGGCCCTCGGCGGCCTCCATGCCGGTTTCGTAGGTGGTCTCGCCCGACGACCAGACGACCGGCTTGAACCCGGCTTCCTCGATGCACTCGGCAAAGGCGACGCGTCGGCGGATCTGGGTTGGCGTCCGTGCCCCGCTGCCGACGACGCCGATCCGCCGGCATCCGGCCCTGAGCAGACGCTCGGCCGCAATGTGGGCACCGCCCAGATCGTCGCTGATGATCGTATCCGCTTCGGCGTCATCGGCCTGCCGGTTGACCAGGATCACTCGAACGCCGTTGGCCATGCACTCATCGATGATCGACGAGGGCGGCGAGCCGGACATCACCACGATGGCCCGCACGCGGAACTCCAGGATGAGTCCGATCAGCGGCGTGATCCCCTGCTCCGCCTCGGCGGCGTTCAGGAGCAGGCACTGCATGCCGCGCCTCAGAAGCGCCCGGCTCAGCTCGTCGAGCTGGCGCGCCATGAAGGGCAAGGACAGGTTGGCGCCGACGACGCCGATGAGATTGGACTGATCGCTGATCAGGCTCCGAGCCAGGCGATTGACCCGGTACCCTAAGGTCTTCGCGGCCTCCTGGACCCGTTGCCTCACATCGGCCGAGACACTGGCTCCCGGCGTGAACGTGCGGGACACGGCCGACCGGGAGACGCCGGCGTGACGGGCGACGTCTTCCGCCGTAACGAAATTACGCGGCGCGCGGTCGCGCTTCAGCTGGTCTTCACGGTCTGAAGACGCCTCCATGAGGGCTTGCTCCGGTCAATCGATGCTCTGCGTGAGGGCGACAGGCATTCTGCGATCAGGGATGGATTTGCCGTCAAGCTCACGTCAAAAGTCTATGCACACGTGTTCAGCAACGCAAGCTATGGGATGGCTCGGGACGTTGTCAGCGGGAGCCCTCATTGGCGTTGCAGCCTACACCGCCCCCCGTGCGTTTGTTCGCGGAGGTCACAGGAGTCAACCCGGTTTGGACCAGCCGTCCGTCACCCAGTACGCCTGCCTGCCCTTTCGGGAGCGGGCCGATGGCAGCATCGAGGTCATGCTTATCACCTCCCGTGGCACGCGCCGCTGGGTCATCCCGAAGGGCTGGCCGATGAAAGGGCGCAAACCGCATGCCTCGGCCGCGCGCGAGGCTCTGGAAGAGGCTGGTTTGGTTGGCGAAGTCGGCAAGGTGCCGATCGGCTCGTATGGCTACGGTAAGCGTCTCAAGAGCGGAGAGGTGGTCCCCTGTCAGGTCGATGTCTTTCCGCTCAAGGTGAGAAGTCAGCGCAAGCGCTGGCCGGAGAAGGGGCAACGCAGCCTGCGATGGTTCGACCCGGCGCAAGCCGCCGAAGCGGTCGATGAACCGGAACTCAGGGACGTCATTCAGAAGGCGAAGTCACTTCTCTCGAGGGTGGGATCTGCCCATGTCGGCGATGGAAGCAGGAGTTGATATCGTCTTCCCGGCTCCGGCTCATCCAGCCGGCGCATGGTTCACCCATGACCCCGGGAAGAGCCCCGACGACGGGATCGGAGTGGTTCGAAGGATCGCGATATCCGCCGCGTCAGCTTGGAATGCCCACCCTTGCGGCGCGAGGGAACGTCTGTGGCGTGACCGCGGCAGCACCCCTCCGAATGCCGAGCTCGATCGGCATGGACCCCGAAAGTCCTATGCACCGGATCGCTCCCGCCGGTTTGATTGTCGCGATGCCGATCGTCCCCGTGCCGCGCCTTGCCGCGACATTCCTTCGGGTGGCACGGGCGAGATCGCTCATGACGGCCGACATGCGTGCCCTGCTCTTACAAGGAGATGACCCATGCTTCGATGGTTCCGTGCGCTGATGCCCAAGGAAGATCAGTTCTTCGATCTATTCGAGGAGCATTCGAGGATCGTTCTGGCCGGCGCGGAAGCCCTTCGGGCGACCTTGGCGGGTGGCCCCGGGATCGAGCAGAACATCGCAACCGTGATGAACCGCGAGGACGACGCGGACAAGATCACCGGAGAAGTGCTCGCTGCCATCCGGCGATCCTTCATCACGCCGTTCGATCGGGGCGACATCAAGGACCTCATCACGTCCATGGACGATGCAATCGACCAGATGCGCAAGACCGTCAAATCGGTGGCCCTCTTCAAGGTGAGCCGGTTCGAACCTGAGATGGTCGAGATGGCGGATTGCATCGTCCAGGGCGCCCGAATTGTCCAGGAGGTCATTCCGATGCTGCGCTCCGTCGGCACGAATGCGGGCCGGATCAGCACCCTGTCGGAGCGCATCACGCAGATCGAAGGACAGACGGACGATCTTCACGATGCTGCCCGCAGCCGCATGTTCCAGGCGATGGGATCGGCTCACGCTCTCGACTTCTGGGTCGCGTCCGAAGTGCTTGACCATCTCGAACGGGTGATGGACCGTCTGGAGGATGTGGTCCACGAGGTCCACAGCATCGTGATCGAGCACGTCTGAGGAGCGCCGGACAATGGATGCCGCCTCCATCTCGCTGCCACTGCTGGTCGGTCTCATCACGGTGGCCTTGCTGTTCGACTTCATCAACGGCCTTCACGACGCCGCCAATTCCATCGCAACCATCGTCTCAACCCGGGTTCTGAGGCCGCAACTCGCGGTGATCTGGGCTGCGTTCTTCAACTTCATCGCCTTCCTGTTCTTCGGGCTCCATGTGGCGAATACCGTCGGCAGCGGCATCGTTTCGGCCTCCATCATCGATGCCGCCGTCATCTTCGGCGCCCTCATGGGGGCGATCATCTGGAACATCATAACCTGGGCGGGCGGCATTCCCTCCAGCAGCTCCCATGCCCTGGTCGGCGGCCTCGTGGGCGCAGGCGTTGCCAAGGCAGGCCTGGGAGCCGTCGTGTGGGGCGGACTCGGGCCCACTCTTCTGGCCATCGTCCTGTCGCCCCTGATCGGGTTCGGGCTCGCACTTCTCCTGGTTTTCATAACCACCTGGTCGGCTTCCCGCTCGTCCCCCTTCGCTGCGGACCAGGCCTTTCGCGGCCTACAGTTTCTGTCGGCCGCCCTCTATTCCCTCGGGCACGGCGGCAATGACGCCCAGAAGACCATGGGCATCATTGCCGTGCTGCTGTTCTCGCAGGGCCATCTCGGCAGCGAGTTCTACGTACCCTTCTGGGTTGTCATCTCCTGTCAGGCCGCCATGGGCCTGGGCACCCTGATGGGCGGCTGGCGGATCGTGCATACGATGGGATCGAAGATCACCCGCCTCACCCCCATGCAGGGCTTCTGTGCCGAGACGGGAGGAGCCATGACGCTCTTCATGGCAACCTGGCTCGGCATTCCGGTCTCGACGACCCACACGATCACAGGGGCGATCATCGGGGTCGGAGCCGCGCGGAGGACCTCGGCCGTCAGGTGGGGCGTCGCCAAGGGCATCGTGATGGCCTGGGTTGTGACGATCCCGGCCTCCGCGATCATCTCGGCGTTCTTCTACTGGATCGCAGCCTCAGTCCTGTTGTGAATCGGCCCGGCGACCGTAGAGGTCATGGTCCGGGCAAGCCCGCCTATCGGGTTGCCTTGAATCGGCGGCTGGCGGAGGGCATCGGGCAGGCCCCCTTCAGGCCATGTTGCTTGATGGACAGCCTCACCAGGAATTCCGCCCGAACGGCCTTGAGCTGATCGTCGACCGCTTTCCTCGCGTCACTGTGTTGGCGCGCGGCTGCTGCGGACGACACCGGGTTGGGCTTTCTCGGTTCCGCACCCATGAGCCGCGCCGCGCTCAAGTCACCGGGGACGGCAACTCCTGGCCTGCGAAATAAGCCGCGACATTCCTGAGCACGAGCTCGCCCATTGCAAGACGAGTTTCAATCGTGGCGCTGCCCTGGTGCGGCATCAGGACCACATTATCGAGGTCGAACAGCTCCGCTGGCACATGCGGCTCGTGTGCGAACACATCGAGGCCCGCGCCCGCGATCCGACCCTCTTTGAGCGCGCTCACGAGTTCCAGCTCATCGAGCACGCTGCCCCGCGCCACATTGACCAGAAAGCCCTCCGGCCCGAGAGCATCCAGCACCGCACGATCGACCAAGCCTCGGGTCTGAGCGCCGCCGGCGACGCTGACCACAAGGATGTCGCTATCCCGGGCCAATGCCTCCAGCGACTCGGCGCGCGGCCATGGCGCATTGGGCACATCGGATCGGTTGAAGTAGCTGACCTGCGTCGAAAAGGCCTCAACCCTCCTGGCGATAGCCTGGCCAATCCGTCCAAGCCCAAAGAGCCCGACGCGCTTGCCGCTGATGCTCCGGCCGAGCGCGAGCCGCTTTCCTTGCGCCCACGCTCCCGCCCGCACCAGGCGGTCGCCCTCGGCTATGCGCCGGCAGCTCGCCAGCATGAGCGCGATGGCTAGGTCGGCGACATCGTCCGTGAGAACGCCAGGCGTGGTGGTGACCCGCACTCCTTGGCGGCGGGCCTTGTCGAGATCCACCGCGTCCGTCCCGATGCCGTTGATGGCAATGAGGCCGAGCTGCGGCAAGGCATCAAAAAGAGCCGGGCTGACACCCGTTCCTCCCCCTGTCACCACGGCGCGAACACTGGGGCCGATCTCTGCCAGAAGTGCCGCGGGATCCTCTGCTCGGGACAGGCGATGAACGTGGTAATCGGCGTCGAGCGCAGCTTCGATGGGAGCCATCATAGGCTCGACGAGGATGATGTCTGGCTTCATGTCGATATCCCGGCGTCGCAGCGACGCCTGTGTCGTTCGGGCAGAGGAACTCTCAGTGAGAGAGGATCTGGCCCAGGAAGTTGCGGGTCCGTTCGTGCTGCGGGTTGCTGAAAAAGGTGTCCGGCGCCCCCTCCTCCACGATCTCGCCCCGGTCCATGAAGATGATGCGGTCAGCGACGCTGCGGGCGAAGCCCATCTCGTGGGTCACGCAGAGCATGGTCATGCCCTCCTCCGCCAGGCTCACCATGGTGTCGAGCACCTCCTTGACCATCTCGGGATCAAGTGCCGAGGTCGGCTCGTCGAACAGCATGATCTTCGGGCTCATGCACAGCGCGCGGGCAATCGCCACGCGCTGCTGCTGGCCGCCCGAGAGCTGGGCCGGGTACTTGTCTGCCTGATCCGGAATGCGCACGCGCGTCAGATATTTGCGCGCGGTCGCCTCGGCTTGGGCCTTGGATGTGCCGCGCACCTTCATGGGCGCCAGCATGCAATTCTCCAGCACGGTCATGTGCGGGAAGAGGTTGAACTGCTGGAACACCATGCCCACCTCGCGGCGGACGGCATCGAGATCGCGGCTGCTGGCGCCGACGTCGATGTTGTCGACGATGATGCGACCCTTCTGAGCATGCTCAAGCCGGTTGATGCAGCGGATCAACGTCGACTTGCCTGATCCTGATGGGCCGCAGATCACGATGCGTTCGCCGGTTCTGACCTTCAGGTTGATGTCTTTCAGGACCTGGAAGGTGCCATACCACTTCTGTACGTCCTCCATGCGGATGATGATTTCATCCTGGAGGCGAGACGCTTCGCTCATCGTCGACATCGGCGATCTCCGGCTCAGGGCTTCTTCATTTCAGGCAGATCCGCCCCAACCCACTTTTTATAGGTCGCGGCCAAAGCACCGCTCTTCTGCTGCTCGGCAACGAAATCATTGACGGCCTTGAGGAGCTCATCCTGGCCTGGACGCAGGGCAATGCCGTGCACTTGCTCGCGAAGCGTCAGCTTGGTGTCGAACTGACCCGGCGCCACCTTTTCGATCTCGCCGACCACGGGAGTGGCTGCCCCGATCACATCCACCTGACCGGACAGCAATGCCTGAACCGCGGAAGCGTCGTCGTCGAAGCGGCGGATTTGGGTGCCTTCCGGCGCGATGGCCGTAAGCGACACATCCTGCGTGCTGGCGCGGGCCACGCCCACCGTCACCGTCTTGAGATCGGACGGCTCCTTAACGACTGCACTCTTCTTCCCATATACGACGATGCGGATGCCCGCATAAGGATCCGAGAACGCCACTTGCTTCGCCCGTTCCGGCGTGATGGCCAGGGACGCGACCAGCATGTCGACCTTGCCGGTGAGCAGGAAAGGAATGCGGTTCGGCCCCGTAACCGGCACGATGTTGGCTTTTACGCCCAGGTGCTTGGCAAGGGCCTTGGCGATGTCCGCGTCGAAGCCGTCCGGCTGGCCTTCAAGGTTCGTAATTCCGAAGGGTGGAAAATCCACCAGCATGCCGACGGTGACCTGTCCCTTTTTCTTGATCTCATCGACCGTTTGAGCCTTCGCGGCCATCGTGGCGCCGACGGATACCGCGAGGACCGCACCGAGGGCGAGAGCCCTGCGGAATTTTCCGAGGTGGGATGACCAGTTCATGAGAAACTCCCTATGCTGAAGTGCTTGTTGGATCGGGGCGCGATGCCCCGTCGCTCCGCTACCTTGCACTGGCTGCGGCGAAGCGGCGTTCCAGTCGCATGCTGATGTGCGACAACGGCCAGCACAGGGCAAAATAAATGGCTGCCACGGTGCCGAATACGAGAAACGGTTTGAAGGTTGCGTTGTTGATGATCTGCCCAGCCCGCGTGACCTCGGTGAAGCCGATGATGGCGGCGAGCGATGTGGCCTTGATGAGTTGCACCAGGAACCCCACCGTCGGCGGCAGAGCAATCTTGAACGCTTGAGGCAGGATGATGTAGCGCATCAGACTCGGGTAATGCAGACCGAGCGCGCCGGCGGCCTCCCACTGCCCCCTCGGCACGGCCTGGATGCAGCCGCGCCAGATCTCGCCCAGGAATGCGCTGGCGTTCAGGGTCAGCGCAATCGCCGCCGCAACCCAGGGATTGAGGTCGAGCCCCAAGGTGTTCGCGCCGAAGAACACGAGGAACAATTGCATCAGGAGAGGCGTGCCTTGGAAGACCTGGATGAATCCCCCGGCCGTCGCGGACAGGATCTTCAGGGGCGAGACCCGCATGAGAGCGATGGCCAAGCCGCCGACGATCCCGCCGGCGAAGGCAATCAGGGACAGCAGCACCGTCCACCGTGCTGCCGCCAGAATGAACAGGAACTCGTTGGTGCCGAACTGGCGAAGCATATCGGTTACTCCTCAGCGCCGGTCAGGATAGGAGAACGTCATGCGGTAGATCATGGAGAACAGGCCCGAGAATGCCAGTGACATGACCAGGTACATGAGCGTCACCACGAGATAGACTTCGAAGCTCGTGAACGTCAGGGACTGGATGTTGTTGGCTATCGATGTCAGATCATCGGCCGAGATGGCCGAGACGACGCTCGACGTCAGCATCAGCAGAATGAACTGGCTGGTCAGAGCCGGATACACCGTCCGGAGCGCCGGCTTCAGGATGACGTAGCGAAACACCTGCAGGGGTTTCAGCCCGAGCGCGAGACCGGCCTCGACCTGACCCCTATGGATCGACTCGATGCCTGCGCGGATGATCTCGGTTGCGTAGGCGCCGACATTCACCACCATGGCGAGGAGCGCGGCGGCATTGGGCGACAGTCGCAACCCGAGCGTCGGCAGGCCGAAGAAAATGAAAAAAATCTGAACCAGAAACGGTGTGTTGCGGATGATCTCGATATAGCCGTTGACGATCAGCCGAAGGGACTTGGGCCCCGAGGTTTTGATCCAGGCGCAGATGATCGCAACGACGAGACCGAGCAGCATCGCTCCGGCCGACAGCTGGATCGTCAGCCAAGCACCGGCCAGAAGCTCTCGATAGGATTCCAGCACCGGGCCGAACCGGAAGGTGTAGGTCAACATCTCCTCCCCGCAGCAAAGGCCAACGACGACGCGCAATCCTCGAGCGGATTGTCGTCCGCGATGTCGGTCATCGCTCTTTGGACCAAACGCTATTAGATCGATCTAAATGACGCAAGGACCAAAAGAGCCATTGCTCAAACGATTTCCAGAACCGCCTCGCCGATCCCGTCGAAGGACGCACGCACTTGGGTGCCCGGCCCCACGAACAGGGTACCTGTCCAGGATCCCGTCGTGATGGTTGCGTCTGCCGCCAGTCCGCCCTGGCTTGCCGCTCCGCCATTGGCGAGCCAGATCAGGAGATTGACCGCATCTCCGGCCGAGTTTCCGCCAGCCTTGCGCACGGCAGGCTCTCCGTTCAGGTCCAGCTGGACCATCTGCTTCTGCGGATCGACCTCAAACCCGTGTGCCTGCCCTTCACCGATGATAAGCGCTCCATGATTGAACTGGTCGACGATCTGGCTCGGCCGCTCGACGATGCCCCAGGCGGCAAAGCGCGTATCGACGATTTCGATTGCGGCATGAACCGAACCGATGGCCGCGAGCACCTCGGCTCGGGTATAGGGCTCCGCCCGGACCGGCAGGGGATGCGCGAGGGTGTAGGCGATTTCAGCCTCCACGCCGATCACATTGAATCCTCTCCTGCCCAGTTGGGCCGGCGAAAGGTGGATCGTCGACGCGGTCAGGCCGGCGCGGAACGGCTCGGATGCCGGACTGTCCGCGCCCACCTTCCATCCCGTGACGGCCCCGAGCCGCGCCAGAAGGGCATCCTGCCATCCATAAGCCTGGGCGAGGGTGTCGGGGGTCGCTTCGGGCTTGAGCCGCACCGGCCGCGGTCCGCCTCGGCGGGCGGCCATCAGGCTGTCCAGGGCCAAACTCATCTGGGCATGAGCCATCATGTTCTCCGTTCGAATCCGTTGTCAAAAGGCAGCTTCTCTCAGGCGACCCTCTGGGATCGCAGCGCCCCGCAGGATGCGCGCACCACCAGACGGGTCGGGAGGATCACGCGCTCCGGCAGCCCGTGCGGGTCGGCGATCCGGCGCAGGAGCAACCGAGCGGCGTCCTGCCCGATCTGGTTCGGCAGGGTTGCAACGGTGGTGAGCGGCGGGCGGCTCAGGCTCGCCTCCGCCACATCGTCGAAGCCGACGACGGCGAGGTCGACGCCGGGCTCCAGGCCCCGATCGCTGAGGCCCAGGAGCATGCCGAAGGCGACCACGTCATTGAAGCAGATCGCTGCCGTTGCGGCCTCATCCTGCTCCAGAACCGCGGCAACGGCATCCATGCCGGCCTGACGCGTCAGCGGCGTCTTGAGAATGAAATCGGGCGAGAGGCCATGGCGGCGCATGCAGGCGACAAAGCCGTCCCGCCGCTCTCGATAGGCCGAATGCATGTGCTCGCCGCCGACGAAGGCAATGCGCCGATGCCCAAGCCTGATGAGATGCTCCGTCGCCCGATCCATCCCGATTTCATAATCCGCCCCCGCGTAATCGCCCTGCGGCGATATATGCCGAAGCGCCTGCACGAATGGAAATTTCCAGGCATCGAGCCGGGAAATCAGGTCCTTGGTCGTGCCGACCGCCGGGCAGATGATGATCCCGTCGGCTCCATGCTCCCGCATGCGAAGAATGACCCGCTCCTGCTTGGCGACGGATTCGTTGCTGTCGGCAAGAAACAGAGCAAGGCCCGCCTCGTCCAGGATCTGGTCGACGCCCGCCGCCAGCTCGGCGAAGAAAGGATTGCTGAGCCCGGGAACCAGCAGGCCGACGGTTCGGCTCCGAGACGCTCGCATGCTCGCGGCGCTTCGGTTGTAAACGTAGCCGAGTTCGTCAAGGATCCTCTGCACCTTGATGCGCGTACTCTCCGCGACGAGAGGACTGCTGCGCAGAACGAGGGACACGGTCGCACGAGAAACGCCGGCACGCTCCGCAACGTCCGCAAGCGTCAAGCGATCTGGTCTTCCCGCCATCTGGGATTCCTTCCCCGGAATTTAGATCGATCTAAATTCGTGATGTTCCAGATGTCAATCGCAGTTGGCCAATCCTTCGGAAGCTGCCCCGTAAGGCTGCGGGAGTCCCGGCCCGAAGCCCGACCTTTGACGCACCAGCAGGGCGGCCGGCCAGACGAAGATCACGAGCAATCCCGGCAAACCGCAGCCGCCGCGCGCCGAGCAATACCAAAGAATCTCGGAGAAAGCGGTTGCAGCGTCGGAAAGGCTACCTAGAATGACCCAAGGTCAAGCGTCGGGAACAGGCGAGGCCATGGCTGGATAATCGCCCGGAGGAAATGCATGACTTCGTTCACGAGACGCGGTTTTGTCGCGTCGGCGTCCACTGTATTTGCAAGTTCAGGACTTGGACTAAGACCAAGCTTCTCACAATCGAATTATCCCAGTCGTCCCATCACCCTCATTTGCCCCTGGGGCGCGGGTGGCGGCACCGATGCGACCGCGCGCATCATCGCGCAGGTGATGGAGCAGAAACTCGGCCAGCCGGTCAACGTGGTGAACCGTACGGGCGGGAACGGCGTGGTCGGACACTCGGCGATTTCGGCTGCACCACCGGATGGCTACACAATCGGACTTCTCACCGTTGAGATTGCCATGATGCATTGGCAGGGACTGACGGAGCTGACGCCCAGAAACTACGCGCCCCTTGCGCTGATGAATGTTGACGCCCCCGCCATCCAGGTGAAGGCCGACAGTCCCTACAAGGATATCAAGGAGCTCGCCGACGCCATCAAGGCGGCGCCTCCCGGCAAGTTGAAGGCTTCGGGGACCGGCCAAGGCGGGATCTGGCACTTGGCCCTCGTGGGATGGCTGCAATCGTTGGGTCTTCAACCCAATCACGTGGCCTGGGTGCCCTCGAACGGCGCCGCGCCGGGGATGCAGGACCTGGCGGCCGGCGGAATCGATATCGTGCCTTGCTCGCTGCCTGAAGCCCGTCCGATGATCGATGCGGGCCGGGCCAAGAGCCTCGCCATCCTGGCAGCGGAACGGAATCCGCAATTCCCCAGCGTGCCGACGCTCAACGAGCAGATGGGCTCCCATAAATCGGTCGGTGTGTGGCGCGGCATTGCCGGCCCCAAAGCCCTTCCGCCCGAGGTTCAAGACAAGTTGGTTTCCGTCCTCAAGGACGTTTACGCTTCCAAGGAGTACAAGGAATTCATGAGCGGGCGGGGCTTCGGGATCCAATGGGCCGAAAAAGCCGAATTCGGTCAATTCATGGATGAGTCCGATCGGCAAATGGGCGAGGCCATGAAGGCCGCGGGGTTGGCGAAGGCCTAGAGCATCGGACGTGACAAGTGGACCCACTCTTGGGATCGGATCCGATGCTCAAGCCTTTGAGCGGCGCACCGTTCGGCGCGAAAAACCGGGTCCACTTTTTCGCACGGTGCGCTGGACCGTCCAGCGCCGGAGCAGTTCCGAACTGCCCGGCCGCCATCCCGCCGACCCGTGACAGCGAGATCTGCACGTGGCTTGTCCGGTCTCCTGCTTCGGTCAAGGCACCCGGATCGTTCCCATTCAACCAGCCGAGGAGGGCCCGTCCATGCGTCTGTCGGATCGCATCACCGGTTCGTTTGTCGCGGTTTTAGGCGTGTTGGCGACCTATGGCGGCTCCCAGCTTCCCCCCGTCCCCGGTCAGGACGTCGGGCCCAGCGCGTTCCCGATCGTGATTGGCATCGGCCTCGTCCTCTGCGGGGCCATGATCGCTCTCGGAATCGGGCATAGCTTCGAGGAGGAAGCCGAGGCCGACCTTGCCGCAGTCGAGGGGCCTCCGCAGCGGGCGCAGCCTGTGGACCCTCCGATCCATAAGCTGCGCGCGCTGCTGCCGCCCGGTCTGCTTCTCTTCTACGTCTATGCAGCCGACCGTCTCGGATTCGTACCCACGGCGGCCATCATGATCTTCGCCGCCTCGGTCGCTTTCGGTGCCCGGCTGCGCGTTGCTCTTTCTCTGGCCATCCTCGCGCCGGTTGCCATTCATCTCGTATTCTACAAGCTCCTGCGTGTCCCGCTGCCTCCCGGCCTTCTCCCGATGCCTTGGTGATCATGAGCGAACTCATTGAAGCCTTCCGCCTCGTCGTTGCCCCCGATGTGCTGATCGCGATCCTGCTGTCGTCGATTTACGGCCTAGTGATCGGATCGCTCCCCGGCCTGTCGGCCACGATGGCGACGGCGCTGCTCGTACCGGTCACCTTCTATCTCTCGCCGATCGCGGCGGTGGCCACGATCATCGCGGCCTCGGCCATGGCAATCTTCTCCGGCGATATTCCAGGCTGCCTGCTGCGCATCCCCGGAACTCCTGCTTCCGCCGCCTACACGGACGAGGCCTATGCCTTGACCCGCAAGGGGCAGCCTGAAATCGCCCTTGGGGCCGGTCTCTGGTTCAGTGCCCTCGGCGGAATCGCAGGAACGATCTCCCTCGTGGTCATGGCCCCGCTCCTTGCCGAGTTGGCCCTGAACTTTTCGACGTTCGAATACTTCTGGCTCGCCTTCCTCGGACTGATGTGCGCGACATTGGTGGCGCGGTCGTCGCCCGTGAAGGCAATCGCCAGCATGCTGCTCGGGCTGCTCGTGGCCTGCATCGGCATGGAGAACCCGGGCGGCGTCCCGCGCTTCACCTTCGGCCTGTCTGATCTGTTGGGCGGCGTCGAGGCCATTCCGGTCCTGGTTGGCGTCTTCGCCGTATCCGAGGTGATCCGCGCCTTGGTCTCGCCCGAGCCGCCCCCCCTGCCCCGCCGCAGGTTTGGCAGCATCATGGCAGGCCAGCTCGCCCTGACTCGCAAATACTGGCGCCAAATGACCCGGGGCAACATCGTGGGCATCATCATCGGCGTTCTGCCGGGAGCCGGCGCCGACATGGCGGCGTGGGTCAGCTATGCCATGTCGAAGCGATTTTCCAAGGAGCAGCATAAATTCGGCACCGGCCATCCGGAAGGGCTTGTGGAAGCTGGCGCGAGCAACAACGCGAGCCTTGCGAGCGGCTGGGTTCCGTCGCTGCTGTTCGGCATCCCCGGCGACACGATCACCGCGATTGCCATCGGAGTCCTGTACATGAAGGGCCTCAATCCGGGCCCGACGCTCTTTACCGAGAGGGCGTCGAGCATGTACGCGCTCTACATCATCTTTATTCTGGCCAACATCCTGATGATCCCCCTGGGGATCATCATGATCCGTTTGGCGAGCCAGGTTCTGCGAGCGCCGCGGGCTACGGTCATGCCGGTCATTCTCGTCTGCTGCGCCGTTGGAGCCTTCGCGACCGGGAACAACCTGTTCGCGATCGTTCTCGTCGCGGTATTCGGCGTGATTGGTTACGTGATGGAGAACAACGGCTATCCCGTCGCCGCGATGGTGCTCGGCATCGTGATGGGCACGATGGTCGAGCAGAGCTTCGTTACCTCGTTGATCAAGTCTGACGGAAGCCTGCTGCCATTCTTCGAGCGTCCTGTTTCGGCCGTTCTTGCTGCGATGACCATTTCCGCTTTGCTCTGGCCCGCCTTCATCTGGCTGTGGAAACGGATCCGGCCCCGGCCGCAGGAGCACGCGCTGT
The DNA here is from genome assembly GCF_025460875.1 of Microvirga yunnanensis. Taxonomy (NCBI): domain Bacteria; kingdom Pseudomonadati; phylum Pseudomonadota; class Alphaproteobacteria; order Hyphomicrobiales; family Methylobacteriaceae; genus Microvirga; species Microvirga yunnanensis. The sequence goes on along the minus strand of NZ_JAMXFI010000027.1, from coordinate 20,317 downwards.
GACGACAGGAGAGATCCGCGCCCATCGAAGAATTCTGTCGCCTGTGAAAGGGTCGGTCCGATGACAGCTCTGATGAGCACATTCGCGCCGGGGCTTTTTCAGGGCCGCAGGGTGCTCGTCCTCGGCGGCACGAGCGGCATCGGTCATGGCGCAGCGCAGGCGTTTCGGTAAGTCGGCGCAGGTCATTGCCCCTGGAGCCACCGAGGTCGAGAGAAGAACGGCCGCCGAGGCCCATGCGTCGGTCGGAATAGACTTCGCGAGCTTGGATGCGCGCGACGGCTCTGCCATCAAGGATCTTCTGGCCGGACTCGAGCGCCTCGACGTGCTCGCGAACGCAGCAGGCGTGATCCGGCGAGACTCGGTCAGACGAGACATTCCCAAGCTCCTTTGACGCCAGGAGCGCTCCGATTGGAGGCCGCCATTGCAAGGTGAGAGGAAGGCTGACCGGACCGGGGGTGAATTGCAGGGCCCAACGTCATGACAGTCGAACTCGGAGCCGCGGCGCCGCCCAATCGATGAAGGCCCGAGCCTTGGGTGCGAGCCGACCTCCTTCGGGATAGACAAGGCTCACCGGCATGGGCTCGGGGGCGAAGTCTCCGAGAATTGCAAGCAGGGCACCCGAGCGCAACTCCTGCTCGATTTGGTATGACAGGAGACGCACAATCCCCAAACCCGCGACTGCAGCGGCCACGGCAGCCTCGGTCGAGTTCACAGCGAGGCGCGTCCGTGGCTCGGCCGTCCAAGCCGGGCTGTCGCCGCGATAGCGCCACTCGGGCGCGCGCTCGAACCCCTGGAACGTAATGCCCTCATGCGCCGCGAGCTCACCTGGCGTCCTGGGGACTCCGCGTCGGGCCAGGTAGGCAGGGCTGGCGCAAGCAATACGGCGGATTGCGCCAACCTTCGTCGCCCGTAAGCCGCCATCGACCAAATGGCCAATGCGAACGGCAACATCGATGTGTTCCTCGACCAGGTCCACTTGGCGGTCATTGAGCAGGAGCCGCAGGTCGATATCAGGGTGCTCCTTCAGGAAGTCGAGGGCGATCGGCAAGACATGAAGTCGACCGAACATCGTCGGCGCCGTCACGTGAAGCTCACCCCTGAGCGCAGTGTACTCGCCCGCCGCCTCGCGCTCTGCTTCCCCGACTTGCTCCAGGATGCGCTTGGCCGCCTCCACATAGGCGCGGCCCGCGTCGGTCAGCTCGACCCGTCGGCTTGTGCGCACCAGAAGCTGAGCGTTCAGGTGGCGCTCGAGATCCGCAACCTTGCGGCTCACCGTAGCGAGGGGAGCGCGCAGGCGGCGCGAGGCGGCCGACAGGCTCCCCTCCTCCACGACGGCGATCAGAACGGTCATGGAGTCCAAGCGGTCCATAGCGCCTTCCAAAAAATGAGAGGGAAGGTCTCATACTGGCAGGATATCGCTGGGAAAAGGAAGGGTCTATTGTCAGCTCAGCCTCGGGCATCGACACCAATCAGGTTCAATAGCCCGGCTGACCCAGATCTGGAGCCTGATCCCATGCCCCTGTCGCTCTCCCGTCGCGCTTTCACTTTCGGCCTTCCGACTGCCGGTTTCATGGCCGGTGCCCGGACATCCCCTGTGCGAGCCGCAAGCAGTCAGGCCGCCTCCCAGGTCACGCCGCTTGCGCAACTCAAGGTGGGCCGCTTCACCGTGACGGCCCTGTCGGACGGCTACGCGGATATGCCCTATGGCTACTTCCCGGGCCGCACGCCCGAGCAGGTCGAAACCGCGGCCAAGGCCCAGTTCACGGCACGGCCGAGCGGTGTGCGCTTTCTGTTCAATCAATATCTCGTCGAGGATGGATCGAGCCGCATCCTGATTGATGCCGGACCCGCCGGCACGCTGGGCCAGACCGGGCGCCTTCCCCAAGCGCTCGCCGCGTGCGGGCTGAGCCCGGATCACATCGATGCCGTGATCGTCACCCATATGCACCAGGATCACCTGGGCGGCCTTGTCGTGGGAGGGCGCCGTGTCTTCCCGCAGGCGGAGGTGTATGTCGACCGGCGCGACATCGCGCATTGGACTGATCCGGGCAAGCAGGCCGCCGCGCCCGACTATCTCCAAGCCAGCTTCCAGCTCTCGTCCGACCTCGTTCGCCTGTATCCGAAGCTCCAGGCCACCCAGGGCGACCACCAGATCACACGCGGCGTGTCCCTTGTTGACCTTGCGGGACATACTCCAGGCCACATCGGCGTGCGGATCGAAGATGGGGGACAAAGCCTGATCATGGTCTCCGACATGCTCTTCCCGGTGGTGCACCCGGCTATGGGAACCGATGTGAACTTCCTGATGGAGGCAGATCGGCCGGCTGCACAAGCCATGCGGGCCCGCTTCTTTCCCCGCGCAGCCGAGGAGGGTGCGCTCATTGCAGCAACGCACATGCCTTTCCCTGGTCTCGGCCGGATCGTGTCCGACCAAGGCCGTCTGCGTTGGCATGCCGCGGACTGGGCCTACCAGGACTGATGCCGCGATCTTCCTGCTTTCCACGAGGTTGACCATGCGACACAAATGGCTCGAGATCGCGTCGACCCCTTCCGTGAAGGCCGCGCGTGAGCGCTACGGAAGTGCCGCCCAGTATGCGCGCCTGGATGGCACGCTGGGCGGGACTGGTCCGGTCCGCAACGACCGGCTCGGTCAAGCAGAGTCTGATTTCATCTCGGGGCGCGACGGGTTCTATCTCGCCTCCGTCTCCGAAGCCGGCTGGCCTTACGTGCAGTACCGGGGTGGCCCGGCGGGATTTCTGCGAGTCCTGGACGATCGCACGCTTGGTTTCGCGGATTTTCGGGGCAATCGGCAATATGTGACGACCGGCAACGTCGCGGCGAACGACCAAGTCTCGTTGTTCCTGATGGACTACGCTCATCAGCGGCGGCTCAAGATCTTCGGGCACTTGCGGATGATCGATGCGAGCGCGGATCCCGAACTGGTCGCAACCCTTGCCGTGCCGGACTACGCAGCTCGTTCCGAGCGCGCAGCCCTCATCCGGGTTGAGGCTTTCGACTGGAACTGCCCTCAGCACATCACCCCTCGCTTCACGCAGGAGGAATTAGAAGGGGCGCTTATCCCGGTGCGTGCGGAGATCGAGAGCCTGCGCGCCGAGAACCAACGTCTCCGCCATCGTCTTGGCCACGACATCAGAGCAGCGAGACAGGACGAGTGAACATCTCTGGCACCGACGAGAGCCGCACCTCTCGCAAGCCGACAGGGAGATAGAAAGTGTCCCGCCTGCATTCCCCCATAGGCATCTGAGTTACACCGACTCAATACGATGACCCCAACACCGCGGACGCAGCGCTAGACCTGTTTCCACTGGCGTGGAATCACCTCTCGCCTTGGCTGTGCCGCATTGTTGACGGCGGACCGGATCCACTTCGCCGAAAAATGCTCGAGTCTCCGGCTTCGCGCCGGCCACGCCCTGGCACGGGAGAGCCGCGTCCCTCTCCCCGTCATCACCGGGCCTGTCCCGGTGATCCCGATACGAGAGGCGCCGAGCTTCACCGCATCGGGATGGCCGGCACAAGGCCGGCCATGACGTGGTGAGGGTGGCAGGAAGGGCGGAGGATGCCATGACGTGGGGAGGCTATCACCACCCGCTCACACAACCCTCCCACGTCATCACCGGGCTCGTCCCGGTGATCCCGGTCGGAAGAGCGCCGCGCTTCTCCGCATCGGGATGGCCGGCAAGAGGCGAGCGATGACCGGCCGGCCATGACGTGGGGAGGGTGTTGTCACAAGGATGCGCTGGTCGTGCCCGAGGCGCATGCACCGCTCCAGGAACCGGCTGTCGGCGCCCATGCCGTAGGAGAACACCAGGAACTCGAAGGCTGCGAAGACATAGAGCTGTTTCCACTGGCGTGGAATCACCTCTCGTCTTGGCCGTGCCGCATTGTTGACGGCGAACCGGATCCACTTCGCCGAAAAATGCTCTCACCTCATATGTGTGAGGCCTTTCAATTGATTCTATCCAACATCGTTCCTGCTCGGGCAGTTGCGAGGCCAGCCACTCGACCCAAGGCGACGGCTGAAAGAAGTCCGTTTCCGGATAGGTAGCCTTCCGCCTTGGAACCTGAGACACCGCAGGCCGCTCCGCCGGCAGCGAAGAGATTGGGCAGGGCCGTTCCGTCCTCGCGCATGACGCGGGCGTTGCCATCGACCACAAGCCCCCCTTGGGTGTGGAACAGCGCTCCGGTGACTCTCACGGCATGAAACGGGGACTGCAGAGGTGGCGCGCCGGCGAAGTTGCGTCCGAAGTGGTCCAACCCGTCAGCCAGCTTCAGCCCATCAACATCCTCGAAAGTGACCTTGAGGCTATCAACAGGGAGGTTCGTCTGCCTCGCGAGATCCTCGACGGTTTCCGCTGTCAGAATGGCGCCGAGCGCTTCTGCTTGACGGAAATCCTCGAACTGGCGGGCAATGCCGGCGATGCGCGCATCGAAAATTGTCCAGGCAAGTCCCTCCGGTTGCCGCAGCACGACAGCCGCCTGCTCCGAATAACCGTGGCTTTCGTCGGAGAAGCGCTCGCCGCGCAGATTCACCTGAAACCCGCCTTCCGTGATCGTCGCCCATGTGATGAGAATGCCATGGGGATGCGCGACCGACCCATGCCCCTGGTGACCCGACAGGTGCCGCGTGGCGCCCCGCAGCACCTGCCCCCAGAGCAGGGCATCACCCTGATTGCCCTCGTGGCCGAAGTAAAGCGCGTTGCCGAGTTCCGGAATGTGGCGCTGCACGAGATCCTTGTTGCCGCCATAACCATTGCAGGCGAGGATGAGCATCACGCACCCGATCCTCTCCTTCGTGCCGTCAGGGCGCTCAACCTCGACTCCTGCAACACGGCCGTCCAGCTCTGCGAACAACGACGTGACACGGGCATCGCAGAGAAGATCGACGCCCGCCCGGTCCGCCGCCTCGCGCAGACGATCGACCAATTCCGTACCGGACCGGGTCGGCAGGCCGTGCATCCGGCACACGGAGTGTCCCGGATAGCGAAAATTCTCGATGACGGAAAATGGCAGGTCGTGATGATCCGCAAGCCATTCGAGTGTCGGCCCGATCGCCTCGGTCACCGTCTCCAGGAGCAGGGGATCCGGCTCGCCGCTCGCCTTGGCGGCGATATCGCGAGCGAACAACTCCGGGCTGTCGACGATGCCGGCCGCTCTCTGCCACCGGGTGCCGGGAGCGGGGATCAATCCGGCCGAGAGAGCCGTCGAGCCGCACGGCACGGCATCCCGTTCGAGAACCAGAACATCCTGTCCGGCCTCACGGGCCGACAGGGCTGCGACGAGGCCCGCCGCGCCGGCCCCGATGATGACGACCGGAACCGTCAAGTCGAAGGCAATCCCCTGCGCTGAAAGAATGCTCATGCGCCTTCGATCTCTCTCACGACCTCGGAAAGGGAAGCGACACGGCAGACTGGCCGCAAGGCATCGATGGCCGTGGCATGCACGGTAGGCGAGAAAGCCGCGCAGGCATCTTCGAGCACAACGGTGTCGAAGTCGCGCACATGCGCATCACGCACGGTCGATGCGACGCCGCCGTTGGTGACGATGCCGCAGACGAGAAGCCGCTCAATGCCGCACTTGCGCAGCACCCATTCGAGTCGGGTCATGTAGAAGGCCGAATAGGCGATCTTCTCGACGCTCAGATCGGCTGGCTGCAGGGCATCCACGAGCTGATGCCCCCAGGAGCCGGGTTGGAAGTCCCCCTTCGTGAGGAAAGGCCGAAGCTGCTTGAGATGAGGCGAGATCAGCGGCTCACCGCCTTTCGCCGGCACCAGGGTGAACTGCGTCGAGACGACATAGCCGCCCTTGGCGCGCAACAGGTCGGCCAGTGGCTTCACTCGTTCCGGAAGCGCTGCGATTTCCGGTGCTCTCTGCTCCGCCCGCCCGTAGGCGCCCTCCGGATGGAGGAAGTCGTTCTGAAGATCGACGATGAGGAGCGCCGTGCGCTCCACCGGGATGGCGGCTTTGCTCATACGGCACGCTCCACGATGATGTTGCCGAAATCGTCCACCCGCGCGTCGAGATCCGGATCGATCACGGTGGTCGCGTCAGGCTGCTCGAGAATGGCCGGCCCATGCACGACCGCGCCGGCCGGCAGGTCGAGGCGCGCATAGATGGCGGTGTCGTGCCAGCCGCCGTCGAACCAGACCGGCCGGCTGCCGAGCCTTGCCGTCTCCAGGCTCGCCGAAGACTCGGGCGCGAGCGCCGAGAGGTCGAAATGAGGCCTGCGTCCCACGGCGGCTGTGCGCAGGTTGACGATCTTGGCCGGCACCCCCGGCAGGAGGCGGCTGAACGAGGCCTGGTAGGCGTGCTCGAACGCCTCCCGGACGATGGACGCAGTCGTTCCCGTCGTTCCGTTCTGGAGCGAGACGGGCAGCGGAACGCTGACCGTGTGGGTCTGGCCTACATAATGCATGTCGAGCTCGAACAGGATGTCGATCCGCTCGACCGAAAGGCCGGCCTCTTCTACAACCGCGCGGGAGGCTTCCGCCTCCTCGACCATGCGCTGATCGAGAGCCTCGGCGTCGAGCTGGTCGAGAAGCAGGTTCACGGTCTGCACCTGATCGTGCCGGATATCCGCGATGACACAGCCGAGCGCCGAGGTCACGCCCGGATAGCGCGGCACGAGCGCAGCCTTCAGACCCACATCCTTGATCAGCGCTCCCACATGCAGGGCTCCCCCGCCACCGAACGGCACGGCGGCAAAGCGACCGGGGTCATGTCCGCGCTCGATGGACACGAGGCGGATGGCGCCGGCCATCTTACCGTTGGCGACCCGCACGATGGCCTCTGCCGCCTGCATGGGATCGAGCCCGAGCGGCTCCGCCACGTGCTTGGCGATGGCGGCCTTCGCGGCCTCGACATCCAGACGAGAAAGCTTTCCACCGATGGGGCGCTCGGCGTTGATGCGCCCCAGCACTACGTTGGCATCGGTGAGCGTCGGGCGCGTGTTGCCCTGCCCATAGGCCACCGGCCCAGGGCGCGATCCCGCGCTCTCGGGCCCGACCTGGAGCAGCCCGCCCGCATCCACATGGGCGATCGAGCCTCCGCCCGCTCCGATCGTGGTGATCTCGATCATGGGCGTCCGGATGACGAGGCCGAAATCGATCGTGGTCTGCGCCGCGAGCGCCGTCTCGCCGTCGACCACGATCGATACGTCGAAGGAGGTTCCGCCGAGATCCCCCGTGATCACGTCCGGAAAGCCCGCGGCTTTCGCGATGGCGGCGGCTGCAATCACGCCCGCCGCCGGGCCGGACAGGGCCGTGCGCACAGGCAGGCGCCGGGCCGTCGCGGTGGACATGACACCGCCGTTCGACTGAACGATGTGGAACTTGCCCGAGAAATTCTCCTTTGCCAGGGCCTGATTCAGCTTGCCGAGATAGCTGCCGACCACCGGCTGAAGATAGGCGTTGAGCGCCGTCGTCGAAGTGCGCTCGAACTCGCGGATTTCAGGCAGGATCTGAGCCGAGCACTCGATGTTCTCGTTCGGCCAGACCTCTCGGGCCGCGGCAAGGGCCTTCAGCTCGTTCGAGGGATTGGCATAAGCGTTGATGAAGACGATGGCGAGGGCCTCAGCGCCGCGCGCCAGCAATGTCCGGGCGATCTCCTTGACCTCGTCTGAATGGGTCTCCTCCCGGATGGTTCCGTCCGCCATGGTGCGCTCGCCCACTTCGAGGCGCAGGTCGCGGTCGACGACCGGAACGAAATCCCCCCAGAGCCCCCAAGTGTTCCGGCGGTCGCGGCGGCGCATCTCGAGCACGTCCCGGAAGCCGCGTGTGGTGATGAGGCCGATCCGAGCCCCCTTGCGCTCCAGCAGGGCATTGGTGCCCACCGTCGTGCCGTGCACGATGGAGCCGAGCTCTGCGAGAGGTCCGAAAGACTTCAGGCCTTCGAGGAACCCGATGGCTTCGTCGCCGCGGTTCGACGGAACCTTTGCCGTACGGAACCGGGCTGCATCCTCATCGTAATAGAACAGGTCCGTGAATGTCCCGCCCACGTCCACGCCGACGATCTTTCCCACGACGGCGTTCATGCGGCCGCTCCCTTTCTCAGAGCGGCGGTCGCGCTCTCGTTCACTTCGCCATTCTCCGTCACCACGACGCCGTAATCCCGCGCCGCCGTCTCGGCACTGACATAGCCAAGCCGCACGTCACGGGCGACGCGCTGCGGGTCACGCTTCAGAGGATGACCCCACCCGCCTCCGCCGGGCGATTCCAGGCGCACGCGCTGTCCCGCGCGGACCTTCACGTTCGCCACCTTGGATGCCATCAGCGGCGATTGCTCGCCCTCATCCGTCTGCCAGAAGAACTGGTTCAGGGACGCGGGCAGCCCACCAGCCACGCCGAACGGCGCGAACCTTCCGCGCTCGCCGAGGAGGAATACATCCGCGTCCGTCAAGGACTCGATCTCGTAAATCGCGCCGACACCGCCGCGATGGGTTCCCGCTCCCGCGGAATCCGGCCGCAGCGCCCATTGGGTGAACATCACCGGATAGGCGGCCTCCAAGATTTCCGCCGGCGGAATCGTGGCCGTCGAAATCGGATTGTTGGCATGGTTCAGGCCATCACTCTCCGGATTGCCGCCGAGGCCTCCACCGAAGAACGAGAACATCACCCAGCGCGATCCGTCGGCGCGGTGCCCCGCCAGCGACAGAGCATTGATCGTGCCGAACGGCCCGGCCGTCGCCCGGCTCGGATCGGCTTGGGCCAGAGCGCCGAAGACGACGCCGATGACGCGCAGGATCGTCTCCGTATATCCCCCAACGGGCTTCGGCGCTTTGACGCCGAGGAGCGTCGTGCTTGGAATGACGAAGGTGATCGGCCGCAGGCAGCCGGCATTGGCCGGAACGTCGGTGAAGACGTGCTTGAGGGCCACATAGCAACAAGCGACCGCCGTGGAATAGGCGATGTTGAGCGGTCCGGCGCAGGGCGCGGAGGAGCGTGAGAAGTCCAGAACCATGGAATCGCCGGAGACGGTCAGGTCCAGGGCGATCGTGAGCCGTTCATCGGTGATGCCGTCGTTGTCGAGGTAATCCTCGAACGAATAGGTGCCGTCCGGCAACGCACTGACGGCGGCGCGCATCATCGCCTCCGCGCGATCCGAAAAGGCGTCGAAAGCCGTAGCGATCGTCTTATCGCCATATTCGTCGAGAAGGTCCGTCAGGCGCCGCTCGCCGAGATCGAGAGCATTGAGCTGTCCGTTGAGATCGCCGAAATTCGACACCGGCACGCGGGCATTTGCCGAGAGGATCGCCAGGATGTCCTCGTTCATCACCCCTGCCCGGACGAACTTGACGGGCGGAAAGCGCACGCCCTCCTGGAAGCTTTCGGTGGCCTGCGCGTTGAAGCCACCTGGCACATTGCCGCCGATATCGAGCCAATGACCAACGGAAGCGAGCCAGCAATAGAGCTTGCCGCCCCGGAAGATCGGCCGCACGAGGCGGAAATCATTCAGGTGCGTACCGCCGTCGTAGGGATCGTTGAACAGGAAGGTATCGCCGGGCTCCAGCCCCCCTTCCCGCTCGACCTTGTCGATCACGGCCTTCACGGCAAACGCCATTGCACCGACGAAGATGGGCAGCCCGTTCGTCCCCTGCACGAGGGTCGCTCCGGTGACGGGATGGTAAAGCCCATGGCAGGCGTCGCGGGCTTCCGCAATGATCGGGTTGAATGCGGAGCGATAGAGGGTTGCGTCCATCTCGTCCGCGATCTGCTCGAGGCGGCCTTTCAGGACGGCCAGGGTGACGGGATCGACAGCACTCATTGGCCATTCTCCCAGTCGAAGGATTTATAGCGCTCGCCGAGCGCCAGCATTTCAGGGGTGCCGATGAGACGGTTCAGCGCCGTAAAGTCGAACATGCGATCGCGGAAAGGTTCGTTGGTGCCGTGGGTGTGAAGCGAGCGGTAATAATCCTGCGCGGCTCGCGCCAGGGCACGCACGATGCCGCCCGGGAAGATCACGAGCCGGAAGCCGAGTGTGGCGAGGTCATGCGCCGATGACAGAGGCGTCTCGCCGCCCTCGACCATATTGGCGAGGAGCGGGCGCAACGAGCCGAGGGCGGATGTGACCGCGGCGAGTTGCTCGCGAGACTTGGGAGCCTCCACGAACAGCACGTCGGCCCCCGCCTCTGCATAAAGCCGAGCCCTCTCGATCGCCGGCTCGAAGCCCTCGACGGCGACCGCATCGGTACGGGCGACAATGATGGTCTCCTCGGAAGCGCGGGCATCCGCGGCTGCCTTGATCTTGCCGGCCATTTCATCGGCAGGAATAATCGACTTGTCCTGCAAATGGCCGCAGCGCTTGGGGAAGCTCTGATCCTCGAGCTGGATTGCCGACGCGCCGGCCCGCTCGAAGATCCGCACTGTGCGCTGGACGTTGAGCGCATTGCCGTAGCCGTTATCCGCGTCCACCACGAGCGGCGTCGACACCCGGTCACGCACCAGCGCAATGGTCTCGGCGACCTCGCTCATGGACACCAGGCCGATATCGGGGCGCCCGAGGCGGGTATAGGCGATCGCCGCGCCGGACAGGTAGAGCGCCTCGAAACCCGCCTCCGTTGCGATCGATGCGGTCAGCGGATCGTAGACGCCGGGGGCGACGACGATCTTGTTCTGAAGTAGCCGTTCTCTGAAACTCATTGTGAAAAACCGTGTTGGGGAGAGCGGGCAAGAAGGTCCAAAAGCCCGCGGATGTCGGATGCGCCATCGATGGCGTCGACCGCGGCCATGATGCACTCCGCATGCGGGCCGCCCCAGACGGGCTCCGCCAGCTCACGGAACTTGGCGCACACATCCTCGGTCGAGTACGGATCTTCGGTGTCACCCTTGTTGGTGAGCACCTCGGCCGCCAATTCCCGGCCATCCCGCAGGCGTACCCGCACCCGGGCCGGGCGAAGACCCGGAAGCATCGCCGTCAGCGCTGCATCCTCACGCACCGAGACGCGGCGTGCGAGATCGCGGGCGACGGCATTCGCCTGGGCCGCTTCGCGGAAGGCCGGCACGCTGGCGCCGTCATTGACGATGTAGGTGGCGAGCGCGAACGGCAGGGAGAATTTTGCCGCGAGCATGTTCTTGGGTTCGGCCGAGTCGAGTTGCGCCGCCCAGACATAGGTATCCACCTCGATCGCCTCGATGGAGGCCGGATCGATCGATCCACCCAGCTGGCGTGTGATTTCACCGAGCGCGTCAAGGGCGCCGTGCGTGTAGCGGCAGGCCGCATGCCGCTTGAAGTAGTTGCGGACGATCTCCCAGCGCTCGCCCAGCTCCCGTACCATCTCGTCCGGCTGGAAGTTCTCAGCGATTACGGTGCCATAGACGGTCCCGACGCCGTCGGTCTCCCCGATGAAGCCGGAAGCTTGCAACTCCCAGGCCACGAGACCGAGCTGGTTCGAGAAACCCGCATAGGTGTTGCGCACGGTTCCGCCTTCTAGCATCGTGCGCCGGCTCGTGGAAAGGCCGAGGCTCGAGGCCAGATTGATGGTCTCGATGATCTGCTCCGGCGTGGCCCCTTCGAGCCGGGCTGCAGCCAGCGCAGCGCCGATCGTCCCCCAGGTGCCGTGGGGATGCATGGTCACCCGCAGTTTCGACGCGATGCCGACGCGGGACCCGATTTCATAGCCGAGGGCGATCGCCAGGATCAGGTCCGGGCCGGAACGGGCAAGGCGCTCGCTCGCCGCCAAGGCCGCCGGGACCACGTGGATTCCGGGATGTCCGCGGGCATATTGATTGCCCTCGTCCAGCTCCAGCATCGTGCCCGCAGTGCCGTTGAGCAGGCTTGCGAGCAGCGCGCTCATGCGGCGCCCGGCTCCGATCACCGGAACCTGCCCCTCTGTCCTCTCGCGCTCGCCGAGCCGCGTGACGAGGTCCCGCATCTCGGGCTCCTGCATTCCGGCCGCGATGGCGCCGATGCAATCGAGGATCACGAGCTTGGTGCGCGCGACCACGGGCTCCGGCAGGTCCGAGAACTCGATCCGGGCCGCGAAGCCGCCCCATTGCCGGAGCCATTCGGGCTGCCCGTCCTGCAGAAGGACGGATGCGGGAATGACATTCTGCGTGACGATCGTCATGAGGTCTTCTCCGTCACATGCCGAGATAGGCGCGCTTGAGCTCAGGATCGTTGCGGACCTGCTCGGCCGATCCCGACAGGGCGATGGTTCCGTTCTCCAGGATGTAGGCGCGCGAGGCGCATTCGAGCGATTGCACCACGTTCTGCTCGACGAGGAGGATCGGCAGGCCCTCCTCATTGAGGCGGCGGATCAGGGCGAACATCTCCTCCACGAGGAGCGGCGACAGGCCGAGCGAGGGCTCATCGAGGATGAGCAGGCGCGGTTCCGCCATCATCCCGCGCCCAATGGCCAGCATCTGCTGCTCGCCGCCGGACAAGGTGCCGGCCGCCTGGCCGCTGCGCTCCCGCAGGCGCGGGAAAGTGTCGAAGACGCGTTCCAGATTGCTGGACCGGCGCTTGCGTCCACGCCGATAGCTGCCGAGCTCGAGATTCTCGCGCACCGACATGTTCGGGAAGATCTTGCGGCCTTCCGGCACCTGGATGAGGCCCGCCTCTACGATGCTTGCCGAGGATGCGCTGGTGAGGAGCTTTCCGTCGAAGCGGATCTCGCCATCGTTCGCGCGCAGGACACCGGAGAGAACCTTGTTCAGCGTCGTCTTGCCCACGCCATTGGAGCCCAGCACCGCGACGATCTCGCCGGCGCCGACGGACAGGTCGAGGCCCCGCAGCACCTCCGTGCCGCCATAGCCCGCTCTCAAAGCCCTGACCTCAAGCATGGACGTTCTCCCGCTTCAGCCGCTCGGCCGCGCCGGCCCCGAGATAGGCTTCGATGACCTTCGGGTCGTCGCAGACATCGGCAGGAGGTCCTTCGGCGATGATGCGGCCCTGCGCCAGCACATAGACCTGCTCGCAGAGGTTCATCACGGCCTGCATGACGTGCTCGATCATGAGGATCGTGACGCCCTCGTCACGGATCGTCCGGATGACGGGGATGATGTCGCGGATCTCGGAAGGATTCAGCCCGGCCAGCACTTCGTCGAGCAGCAGCAGCTTCGGCTCCGTTGCGAGGGCGCGGGCGAGTTCGAGCCGCTTGCGGCCCGCCACCGTCAGGCTCGAGGCTGGTTTATCGAGTTCGGGACCGAGACCGACACGCTGGCCTACCCTTTCGGCACGGGCCAACGCATCGCTGCGCTTTGCATGGCGCAAGTGCGCGCCCACGGCGATATTCTCGAGGACGGAAAGGCCCGCGAAAGGCTGAACGATCTGGAATGTCCGGGCGATGCCGCGGCGGGCCCGCACATGCGGCTCGTCACGGCTGATATCCTGCCCCTCGAACAGCACGCGCCCCTCGCTCAGCTTCTCGAAGCCGGAGATCAGGGTGAAGAGGGTCGTCTTTCCGGCGCCGTTCGGGCCGATCAGGCCGGTGATGGAGCCTGCCTCCGCCTTGAGGGACGCTCGGTTGACGGCCACGAGGCCGCCGAACCGCTTGGTCGCATTCTGCACCTCAAGCATGGCGAGCGGCTCCTCTCGATCGGGCAGAGCGGCGCAGGAGGCCGAGGATGCCCGCGGGAGCGAACGCGACGGCCGCAACCAGAAGTCCGCCGAACACCATGAGATCGATGCCCGGAACGCTGCCGGCCGCGAGCTTGGTGATCTCGCTCAGCCCGTGCAGGGCCACCGCGCCGACCAGAGGCCCGAACACGGTTCCAAGGCCGCCGACGATGGGGGCGAGGATCGCCTCCACCGAAATCCAAGTGCCGTAGGCGATATTGGCATCCACATAGAGGAAATACTGGGCATAGAGGCCGCCGGCCGCCGCCGTCACGGCCCCGGATACAGTGATCGCCCCGAGCTTCACCCGCAGCGTATCGACGCCGAGCGCCTTGGCCGCCGCCTCGTTCTCGCGCACGGCCACGAGTTGTGCGCCGAAGCGCGAGCGCTCGATCCAGCGGGTCAGGAGGAGCACTGAGCCGACGAGAGCCAGCGCAATCCAGAAGAAGGTGCCCCGGCTCTCGAACTGGAAGTTGCCAGGCCGCACATCCAGCTTGATCAGAACGCCCGCAGCTCCGCCCGTGAAGGTCGCCGCATTGGCGAGAATGCGCAGCACCTCGGCGAAAGCGAGCGTCACCAGGGCGAAATAGGAGCCGCGAAGGCCCGACCGGAAGCTCAGATACCCGATCACCCAGCCGACGGCCGCGCCCGCCACCGTTCCGATGGCGAAGGCGATCCAGGGATTGATGCCGAGGCTAACCTGGAGCAGCGCAGCCGCATAGGCGCCGGTTCCGAAGAAGGCGGCATGGCCGAATGAGAACTGCCCGCCGAATCCGCCAAGGATGTTCCATCCCTGCGCGGCGAGGGCGATGATGAGGGTGAATACAAGGAAGTTAAGAACCGTGTTCGCCGTGATGAAGGCGGGCACGAACGCCAGGAGTGCGATCAGGACGACGATTGGGGCGATGTCACGGAATGTCATGCCTTCGCTCCGAACATTCCCGTTGGCCGTACGAGCAGCACCAGGATGAAGATGAGGAAAATGCCGATCTGCCCGAGAGAATCGCCGAGGAAAAGCCCGCAGAGGCTCTCGACGACCCCGATGAACAATCCGCCGAGGAGAGCGCCTGGGATCGATCCCATGCCGCCCAAGACGACGATCGTGAAAGCGACCAGCACGAAAGCTTGCCCGATGCGCGGATTGACGTAGAAGGTGGGCATGAGCAGGCAGGCCGCCACGGCGAGGCAGGCGCAGCCGAGCCCGAATGTCACGGCATAGACATGGGCGACATCGATGCCAACGAGGCTCGCACCGAACTTTTCCTTGGCAACGGCCCGGATCGCCTTGCCGGTATCGGTGCGCGCGAGCAGAAGCCACAGGAGCACGGTGACCAATAGCGCCGCTCCGAAACCGATCAGACGGGGCTTGGAGAGTAGAAGCGGCCCGAATTCCACGACCTGAAAGCCGTAATCGGTGTTGAGCGTGCGTGTGTCCGAGCGAAATCCGGCCAGCAAGGCGTTCTCGATCGTGATCGAAAGCCCGAGGGTCACAAGCAGGATGTTGCTGTCGTTGCCATGGCTTGCCGGCCCGATGACGAGACGCTGAACAGCATAGCCCAACCCGAAGAAAAGTGGCGTCAGCGGCAGGATTGCGAGATAGGGATCGAGGCCGAAGGCGTCATACGCAATCCAGACGGCGAACATGGCCGCGGTGAGAAGCGCGCCATGGGCGAAATTGATGATGTGAAGAACACCGTAAACGAGGGTAAGGCCAAGCGCGATGAGCGCATAGACGGCACCCGTCATCAGCCCGTTTACGACGGCCTCCGCTATGATGGCGGGTGAATACATCGTCGAAATCACTCCTCAGAGGCCTGGGGGCGAATATGCACCCCAGGGCCATTGCTCAGGATCAGCCGGTCACCGGGAAATGCGGCTTTGCATCCGCGAAGGTGTCGGGGAAGATCACTTTGATGTCTTTGCCCTGAACCTGCGTATTGACCGGCGCCGCGCCCATGTTCTGTCCGTTGACGAACTTCGTCTCGCCATAGGGCATGATGTGGTCCTTGAAAGTCGAGGTGTTCAGCGCCTCGATAATCTTCGCGCGGTCGGCCGAGCCCACCCGGTTGATTGCATCGGCCAGGAGCATCACGCAGGAATAGTTCAGCGGCACGTTGTATGCGAAGACCTTGCCCTGCGCCTCCACCTGCTTCTTGAGCTCCAGAGCCTTCGGATTGCGCGGATCGTACCAGTGATTGCAATCCATGATCCCGTTGGCAGCTTCGGGGAATTCCTTCACGAAACGGTAGTTGGAGGCCGCGCCGTTCAGGACGGCATAGACCCCCTTGGGCCGGATGCGCTGCTGTTGCATCGTACGTGCGAGCAGCACAAACTCACCGAAATAGCTCGAGGGGATCACGAGATCCGGATTGAGCGAGCGGATGCGCAGGGCAACATTCGACATGTCGCGCGCGGGTGTCGGATGCGCGATGGTCTCGAGGATCTCGAAGCCGCGCTTCGGCAGTTCCGCCTGCATGAGCTTGGCGAGACCCGAGCCGAACAGGCCGTCTTCATGCACGAGCACGACCGTCTTGGCGGGCTTGCCGGCACTGTCGTTCAGCTTCACCAGATTGTCGAGCGCGAATCCGGTGACGATGCCGAAGCCGGGGGCGAAGCGGAACGTGTTCTTGAGGCCACGCTGCACGATCGGGTCGCTGACGCCCACATCGACGATGTAAGGCAGATCGTAGCGCGCCGCGGCCTGGGTGGCCGCCAGGCAGATGGGGCTTGCGAATCCACCGACGATGGCGGCAACGCCATCCGCCTGCATCTTCTCGACCTCCTGGGTGCCCGCCTCGGGGTTCGAGCGGGCATCGCCGAACACCATCTCGATCCTGGCCCCGCCGAGACCCTTGAGGCCGCCGGAATCGTTGATCTCCTTGATGGCCATTTCGGCGCCCATGCGGCCGAACTCACCATCCTGGGCGAGCGCGCCGGTGACAGGCTGCAGAATGCCGATCTTTACGGATTGCGATTGCGCGCGCAGGTAGGCCGGCATGGCAAGCACAGCCGCCGAGGCGGCCCCTGCGCGCAGGATCGAACGGCGCGTCGGGCGCGTGATGTTCTTCATGTCGATGTTCTCCTCTGGTTGGACACCCGCACCGGGCGGGGCTTTGGCTTGAGGCTCTTCGGCCCCTCAGCTTTGCGCTTTTTCGGCTCGGGCTTTGCGGTGGAAGGCCTTGCCACCGGATTCCATCGGCGGGCGCCAACGGCGCCGGTCCGCACAAGGTCCATATGGAAGGAGTAGCGATCCGGTCTGTAGAGGGCATGGAGGTGCTCCACACCCTGGCCCGACGGATCCCACACGACACGGGTGAGCGAGAGAAGGGGCGAACCGATCTCCAGCGCCAGAGCCTCGGCCACGTCCGGTCCGGCCAAGGTCGCGCCGATGCTCTGGCTCGCCTCCTCGACCACGATGCCCGATCGCTCCAGGAGCCCGAGGAGCGGCATCGAGGCGAGATCGGCCTCGGAATAGGTGACGCCGATGCGCTCCGGCACATGGGTGACGAGATAGGAGAAGGGGGCCCCATCGATGAGACGGACGCGGATCGAGCGCTGCGCCCGCTCCCCCGGCCCAAGCCCGAGCGCCGCGGCAACGCCCTCCGACGGGTTCACATAGGCAAAGGACAAAAGTCGCACGCTGGTCCGGCGACCCATCTCGACCAGATGGGACAGCACGTTCGAGAGATCCGCCACGATCGGTTGCACCGAACTGTTCTCTTGAACGAAGGTTCCCGAACCGGGGCGGCGGTCGATGAGGCCGTCGATGGCCAGGGTATCGAGCGCACGCCGCACAGTCACGCGCGACACCCCGTACTCGGCTGCAATCGAAAGCTCTCCCGGCAGGCGGGAGCCAGGCTCCAGCCCTCCGTTCAGAATGCGCTCGCGCAGAAGAAGATAGATGCGCCGCGCTTTGAGGG
This sequence comes from Microvirga yunnanensis, assembly GCF_025460875.1. NCBI lineage: Bacteria > Pseudomonadati > Pseudomonadota > Alphaproteobacteria > Hyphomicrobiales > Methylobacteriaceae > Microvirga > Microvirga yunnanensis. Next base: position 2,825 of record NZ_JAMXFI010000027.1, on the reverse strand, counting down.
GTTCGACTGCGTCCACCAAGGCCGTCCGCTCCAATCTGCAACAGTGTTGACTGCTGAAAAGGACAGATACCTGTCTACCTTATAAGACATTTCCCTTGCGTCAAGCCGCCGCTTTGGAAATACTGGCGATGCTCTGACATGACCATGAGAGCGCATTCGGGAGAGCGATATGGCGGGAAGCCCCTCCGGTCCGCGGACCCTGTTCGACAAGCTATGGGATAGCCACGCGATCGTGACGCGGGAGGACGGACAGACCCTGCTCTGGGTCGATCGCCACTTCGTGCACGAGGGTTCGTTCCATGCCTTCAATAAGCTGAAGGAGCGCGGCGCCAGGGTTGCGCACCCGGAACTCACCTTCGGCGTCGCCGATCACTATGTGCCGACGCGCCGTTCCGGACGCAGCATCGATCCCACCATCCAGAACATGATCGATCAGCTGGAGCGCAACACGTTGGAGAACGGCGTGTTGCTGTTCGGACTCAACGATCCGCGCCAAGGCATCGTCCACGTCGTGGGTCCCGAGCAGGGCCTGACGCTTCCGGGCCTGCTCATCGTCTGCGGCGACAGCCACACCTCCACGCATGGCGCCTTCGGCGCATGGGGTTTCGGCATCGGCGCCTCGGAGGTCGCTCATGTGCTGATGACGCAGACGCTCTGGCAGCGAAAGCCAAAGCGCATGCGCATCGCAGTCGATGGAACGCTGGCGCCCGGAATCGGCGCCAAGGACATTGCCCTCTCGATCATTGCGCGCATTGGTGCCGACGGCGCGCAGGGACATGCGGTCGAATATGCGGGCTCCGCCATCCGTGCGCTGTCGATGGAGGGGCGTCTCACACTGTGCAATCTCTCGATCGAAGCCGGTGCGCGCTGCGGCATGGTCGCTCCCGACAGGACGACGATCGCTTACCTGCGTGGCCGTCCCTTTGCGCCTGCGGGCGACGACTTCGAGCGTGCAGCGGAGGATTGGCTGCGTCTGAAGAGCGACGAGGATGCGGAGTTCGACCGTGAGATCGCCCTCAATGGTTCCGAGATCGCCCCGGTCGTGACCTGGGGCGTCAGCCCCGAGGATGCGCTGCCGATCACGATGGCAGTGCCGGATCCCGAGGCGATCTCGGATCCGGGCAAGGCTGCCCAGATTCGGGACGCATTGGCCTATATGGATCTCAGGCCGGGACAGAAACTGACCGAAGTTCCCATCGATCGCGTCTTCATCGGCTCGTGCACGAACAGCCGCATCGAGGATCTGCGGGCGGCCGCCCAGGTGCTCTCCGGCCGCAAGGCAATGGTGCCAGGCCTCGTCTCGCCCGGCTCATCCCTGGTGAAGCAGCAGGCGGAAGCGGAAGGCCTCGACCGGATCTTCAAGGAAGCCGGGCTTGAATGGGTCGAGTCAGGCTGCTCCATGTGCGTGGGGATGAACGGCGACATCGTGCAGTCCGGCGAGCGCTGCGCGTCGACAACCAACCGCAACTTCAAGGGCCGTCAGGGACCCGGCGCACGGACCCATCTCATGTCGCCGGCCATGGTTGCGGCAGCCGCCGTGACCGGATCCCTCGCCGATGTCCGTCCCCTGATCGAGGAGCGATCCTGATGCAGCCCTTTCAGCGCCTCACCGCCCCGGCGTGTCCCCTGCCCTACGCCAATATCGACACCGACCAGCTGATCCCGGCCCGCTTCATGAAGCGCTCACGAGCCGAAGGCTATGGCGGCTACCTGCTTCACGACATGCGCTTCTCGGGCAACGGTACGGAGATCGCCGACTTCCCCCTCAACCAGACGCCCCATCGCAATGCGCAGATCATCGTGGCAAGACGCAATTTCGGGGCGGGTTCCTCACGCGAGGCTGCTGTCTACGCCCTTGTGGATTATGGAATCCGTTGCGTGATCGCGCCGAGTTTCGGCGACATCTTCGCGTCCAATGCCGTCAACAACGGCCTTCTTCCTGCCAAAGTGGGCGAGAGAGACGGTGAGGCTCTGATCGGGCTTCTCCAGGAGACTCATGCGGAACTGACCGTGGATCTTGAGGCGCAGACGATCTCCGCGAAAGAAATCTCGATTCCATTCGCCATCGATCCTGTCTGGAGGACGAAGCTTCTGAACGGCTGGGATGATATCGATATCACCCTCAGCCAAGCCGATGCCATTGCGCGGTTCCGAGAATTGGATTCGTCGATACGCCCGTGGGTGACACCGAAGATACGCGACGGCGCAGGCCAGACGACCATATGAACCTTGTCGGTTCTGCCGCAAATCCGGCCTACGGGCGAGAAAGCCGCAGACGCACTGTGATTCCCTCATGCGGCGAGCAGGTGAAACTGCTCCGCGAGCGACAGCTGCTGCCTGCCGACAGACTTCGTCTGCTGTTTATGCAGCATATGAGCCAACCCGATGCCAGCCCGGATCGCGCGGGCACTGACAGCGTGTGGCGGTACGGCCCGCATCTCGGACCTTCGTAGCCCCTTCGGACCGTTTGGTTCCATGAGGATTGCTACCCTCGGCCTCACTTCTCAGGCGTGTCATGCGAGACGCTTCGAACCTGCAGCACCGGCCGGGGCGTGAGCGATACTTTCAGGTGCCCCTTCAGATCCATCCTCTGCGACGGGCCAGACCGGCCGCGATGCCGATGAAAGCCCCCAAGGCGCCGATGACAACCCAGAAGCCGATGACGCCGGTCTGGGTGTAGGGGGTCTCGAAGTTCATGCCGAACACGCCCGCCACCGCCCCAATCACACCCAGCATCACCGTGACGAAGGTCAGCCGCCGGACAAGGTCGTTGGTCGCCTCCGCGGTGCGGGTCGTGAACAGCTCAAACGAGCCGTTCACCAGTT
>NZ_JAMXFI010000026.1:0-85467 GCF_025460875.1 Microvirga yunnanensis | reverse complement strand
TCCCGGTGCACATGATCGAGACGATCAACAAGATCGTGCGCACCTCGCGCCAGATGCTGCACGAGATCGGCCGCGAGCCGACCCCGGAGGAGCTGGCCGAGAAGCTCGCCATGCCGCTCGAGAAGGTCCGCAAGGTCCTCAAGATCGCCAAGGAGCCGATCTCCCTCGAAACGCCGATCGGCGACGAGGAGGATTCGCACCTCGGGGACTTCATCGAGGACAAGAACGCGATCCTGCCCATCGACGCAGCGATCCAGTCGAACCTGCGCGAGACCACGACCCGCGTCCTCGCCTCGCTCACCCCGCGCGAGGAGCGCGTGCTGCGCATGCGCTTCGGCATCGGCATGAACACCGACCATACCCTCGAGGAGGTCGGCCAGCAGTTCTCGGTGACCCGCGAGCGCATCCGTCAGATCGAGGCGAAGGCCCTGCGCAAGCTCAAGCACCCCTCGCGGAGCCGCAAGCTCCGGAGCTTCCTGGACAACTGAGCACATTGAGAAGGCGGGCGTCAGGCCCGCCTTTTTCGTTCATTACCGATCGTCATGATCATCAGCCTCACCATCATTCTCCTGTGCCAGCTCCTCGGCGAGGTGGTCGCGCGCGGGTTCGGGTGGCCGGTGCCCGGACCGGTGCTCGGCATGCTGTTCCTGCTGGCCTTCCTGATGCTGCGCGACCGGATCCGAGGGCGGGTGCCGGAATTCGGCCGCGCCCTCGATTCGACCGGCAGGGGCCTGCTCGCCCATCTCTCGCTCCTGTTCATTCCGGCGAGCGTCGGCGTCGTGCAGAGGCTCGACGTGCTGGCGGAATACGGCGTCGGGCTCATCGTGGCGCTGGTGGTCTCGACCTTCGTGACCCTCGTCGTGACGGTGGCGACCTTCGTGGTCGTATCGCGCCTGAGCGGTTCGACCATGGAAGCGGGGGACGATTCGACGGCAGGGGAGAAGCCATGAGCGACCAGGCCTTTTCCCTCTGGGTCTACCTCTCGCAGACGCCGCTGCTCTGGCTCGTGGTGACGCTCGGAGCCTACGTGGTCGCCGACCGGGTCTCGCAGGCCTTCCGGCGACATCCCCTGTGCAATCCGGTGCTGATCTCGGTCGTCGCGGTCGGGCTCGTGCTGTGGGCGACCCGCACGTCGTATCCGGTTTATTTCGAGGGCGCGAAATTCGTCCACTTCCTGCTCGGGCCGGCGACCGTGGCGCTGGCCGTTCCGCTCTACGAGAACAGGCGCGTGGTCCTGCGCGCCATCGTGCCCATGGTGGTGGCGCTGGTCGTCGGCTCCGTGACGGCGATCGTGTCGGCCGTGAGCGTCGCGAAGCTGTTCGGCATGCCGACCCCGATCCTCATCTCGCTGGCGCCGAAATCGGTCACCGCTCCCGTGGGCATGGGTATCACGGAGGCTCTGGGCGGCGATGCGGCGCTCACCGCCATCCTGATCATGCTCACCGGCGTCATCGGGTCGATCATGGTCACGCCGCTGATGAACGCCCTGCGCATGAAGGACTGGCGCGCCCGCGGCTTCGCGGTCGGGCTCGCCTCGCACGGCATCGGCACGGCGCGGGCGTTCCAGGTCCATTCGCTGGCCGGCACCTTCGCGGGCATCGCCATGGGACTCAACGCTCTCGTGACGGCGCTGCTCCTGCCTCTGGTGCTCAAGCTTCTGCTCGACTAGGCTCGCCTCCCAGGGCTGCACCCTGAGGGCCGCCTTCCCCTGACGAGCGAGAGCAACCATGACGACGATGACGAGGGATGCGCAGGACGCGAACGGAGGGGCCTCCGCGTCCCGGCTGATCGATGCCAGGATCGCGGAACTGGGCGATTGGCGCGGCGCCACGCTCGCCCGAGTCCGGATGCTGATCCGGCAGGCTGTTCCCGACGTGGTCGAGGAGGTGAAGTGGCGGGGCGTCCCGGTCTGGTCGCAGGGCGGGATCATCTGCACGGGCGAGACCTACAAAGGCATCGTGAAGATGACCTTCGCCAAGGGCGCCTCGCTCGCGGATCCGTCGGGCCTCTTCAACGCCAGCCTCGAGGGTAACACCCGGCGCGCCATCGATCTCCGTGAGGGCGACAGGATCGACGAGGAGGCCCTGAAGGCACTCGTTCGCGCGGCCGTCGCGTTGAATAGGGCGAAACCGGCGAGAGCACGCCCGGCCCGTTCGAAGGCTGTCGCGCCAAGCGGGACCTCATCCTGATCGCGTCGGTGAGATCCTCGACGTCATCATCGGCCTCGTGCCGGTGATCTCGATCCGAAGAGCGTTGCGCTCAAACCGATCGGGATGGCCGGCACAAGGCCGGCCATGACGTGGGAGCATGACGTGGGAACATGATGTGGGAAGGGGCGTGCCGCTCCGATGGTCACCCTCCAGGTCATCACCGGCCTCGTGCCGGTGATCTCGATCTCCTGAGACGCTGCGCCATTCGCATCGGAATGGCCGGGACGAGCTCGGCCATGACATCCAAGGGGTGACGGTCAGAGACGGACGTCTCAAGCGTCGGACGTGTCCTCGACCTCGCGCCCGATGCTTCAAGCATTTGTTTGGAGCATCTTTTCGCGCAAAACCGGTTCCCACTTTTCACGTCCGATGCGCTAGAGCGGCTTCTCCGGCCCCGGCTCGTTCGCGCCTATGCTGCCGGTCGTGTCGCCGGGCGTCGGCAGGAAGGCCTGCACGATGCCGTCGGCCACGAGGGCGTGCAGCTGCCCGATATAGTTGTCCTCCCGCGACGGCTCGGTGGAATCCGACGTGATGACGACGGTCAGGCCCAGGCTTGGAACGACGTAGAGCATCTGTCCGCCGAACCCCCAGGCGTAATGGGCCCTGTGCCCGTGCATGTCGCGCATGAACCAGCCGTACCCGTAGGCATCCCCGGTGAAGGGCGAGGAGGTGCGCGGCGTCCACGACTCACGGATCCAGTTCTCCGACACGACGCGCCGGCCGTCGACCGTTCCACCTTGCCGGTACATCTCGCCGAAGCGCAGGAGCGCGCGCGGCGAGAGCGCCATCTCGTTGCCGCCGAGATAGATGCCCTGCGGATCGCGCGTCCAGGGCGCGACGGTGATGTCGAGCGGCTCGCCGAGCCAGTCGCGGGCCAGATCCAGTGTGCTGCGCGCTTGGAGGCGCGTGTCAGTGCCGCCGAGAGGAGATGCGTGCTGCCGGTGGAATAGAGCATGCGTCCGCCGGGCTCGTCCACGAAGGGGCGCGAGAGAGCGTAGCGGACCCAGTTGCCGCTGCCGATCCAGGCCCCGTAATGGCGGCCCGAGGTCCGCTCCAGCCCGGCCTGCATGGACAACAGATGGCCGATGGTGACCTGCCGGATCCGGGGATCTGCATCGGGGGGAATGCTCGCGCCCAGGATCGATGCCACCGGCTGCTCGACGCCCTGCAGGACGCCGCGCTCGATGGCGATGCCGACGAGGGCCGATAGGACGGTCTTCGATGCGGACTTGATGTTGGTGGGGCGGTCGAGCCGCGCGCCCCCGAAGGCCCGCTCGGCGATAATGCTGCCGTTGCGGGACACGATCAGGGTGCGCAGGTTCGGAAGCTCGGCGGCTCGCCCGACCGTTCCCGCGATCAGCCGTTCGGGGTCCGCCGGAAGCGGGGAGGCCGGCTGGGCCGTCGCGCTGACGGCGCCGGTCAGCAGGGCGACCAGTGTCAGGGCGGCGGTCTGTCGGGCGAAGCGTGAGAGGATGCGCATGAATCCGTCTGAGATGGGTTTGCCGTCGGATGAGACCCGAGATGGAAAGCCGTTCCGGTGGGGCAACCGGCTCACACGCCATCGTGAGCGCCAGCCTTCCATGCGGCATTCCGCTCCCAGACCTGCGCGCGGGGCATTTGTGCTTTCTTCGGCAACGGCTTATTTGCATTTGTATTCGTAAATACAAGGCAATCCACATGTTGAAATCGTGGTTTACGCGCCCGCTCTGGCAGCGGGTCGCCGTGGGCTTCGCCCTCGGCATTCTCGCCGGCGTGCTGGCGGGCGAGCAGGCCGCCGTCTGGTTCAAGCCCCTCGGGGATCTCTATCTGAACCTCGTGCGGATGATCGTGATCCCGCTCGTGTTCTTCACCATCACGTCCAGTGTGGCGAAGCTCGCCGAGGCGGGCAACGTGGCGCGCCTGGGGCTTCGCACCCTGTTCTGGTTCATCGCCACCTCGGCGATCGCCGTCCTGGTGGGCATCGCGTTCGGCCACCTCATCGATCCCGGTCTCGGCCTGTCCAACCTGCCCCTCGGCGAGGTGAAGCCGCGCACGATCCCGACCCCGCTCGAGGTGCTGATCGGCATCGTGCCGACGAACCCGATCAAGGCCATGGCGGATACCAACGTCCTGCAGGTGTTGTTCTTCGCCGGCATCGTCGGGGCAGCGCTCGTGTCGCTCGGCGAGAAGACCGCCGGCATCCGCAATCTGGTCGATCAGGGCGCCACGCTGGTGTTCCGCATCACGCGCTGGGTGCTGCAGCTCACGCCCATCGGCACCTTCGGCCTGATCGCCTGGGTGGTCGGGCGCTACGGCCTCGCCTCGCTCCTGCCGCTCGGCAAGTTCATCGCCGCCATGTACCTCGCCTGCCTGTTCCACATCCTCGTGGTCTATGGCGGCCTCCTGAAGCTGCACGGCCTGAAGGCCGGGCGCTTCTTCCGCGGCGCGGCGCCCGCCATGCAGATGGCCTTCGCCACCTCGTCGAGCCTTGCGACCCTGCCCATGTCCCTGCGCGTCGCCGTCGAGAAGCTCGGCGTGCCGCAAAGCTATGCGAGCTTCGCCGTGCCGCTCGGCGCCAACGTGAAGATGGACGGCTGCGGGGCGATCTACCCGGCCATCGCGTCGATCTTCATCGCGCAGTATTTCGGCCTCGATCTGTCGCTGACCCAGTACGTGCTCATCGGCCTGACGGCGGTTCTGGGCTCGCTCGGCACCGCGGGCGTGCCCGGCACCTCCATCGTCATGCTCACCCTGACCCTGAGCACGGCAGGCCTTCCGCTGGAAGGCATCGGCTACATCATCGCCATCGACCGCGTGGTCGACATGATGCGCACGATGACCAACGTGACGGGCCAGATCCTCGTGCCGGTGATCGTCGCCAAGGAGGAGCGCGTTCTCGACCAGGCCGTCTACGACGGTGCCGTCGAGACGCCCGTGCCGGCCCGCGAGGCGGTGCTCGTCGCCGCCGAGTGAGGATGCGCAGCCGGCCGGAGCAAGCCGCTCCGGCCGGCTTCCCGTCCCGTGAAACAGAAGCCATGCTCCGTCGTTCTGCTCCCATCGGAGCATCGGCAGCATGGCGTCCCAGCACTCCTCCAAGAAAGTCGTCTATGCGGCGCTGGCCGGCAATCTGCTGATCGCCGTCACCAAGTTCGCCGCGGCGGCCTGGACGGGAAGCTCCGCCATGCTCAGCGAGGGCGTGCATTCCCTGGTCGATACGGGCAACGAGCTGCTGCTGCTCCACGGTCTGCGGCGCGCCTCCCGGCCGCCCGATCTGGCCCATCCCTTCGGGTACGGCCGCGAGATCTATTTCTGGACCTTCATCGTCGCGCTGCTCGTCTTCGCTCTCGGCGCGGGCGTGTCCCTCTATGAGGGCGTGCGCCATATGCGCGATCCTTCGCCGCTCGAGAATCCGACCGCCAACTACGTGGTGCTGGCCCTCTCCTTCGCGTTCGAGAGCGGATCCTGGTGGGTGGCGATGAGGGAGTTCCGGCGGGCGAAGGGATCGCTCGGCTATCTTCAGGCGGTCAGGGAGAGCAAGGACCCGACGACCTTCACGGTGCTGTTCGAGGACAGCGCGGCCCTCATCGGCCTCGTCATCGCCTTCGCGGGCATCTTCGCCGCGCATGCCCTCGAGAGGCCCGAGCTGGACGGTCTCGCGTCGATCGGCATCGGCCTCGTTCTGGCCCTGACCGCCCTGATGCTGGCACGGGAAACGAAGGGTCTGCTGCTCGGCGAGCCGGCGCATGCCGACGTGCAGCGATCGATCCTCGCAGCCGCTCAGGCCGATCCGGCCGTCGAGCAGGCCAACGGCGTGATCACCGTGCATCTCGGCCCGCAGCAGGTGGTCGCCGCCCTGAGCGCGGATTTCGTCGACGCCCTCTCGACGGCCGACATCGAGACATGCGTCACCCGCCTGGAGGCCAGGATCAAAGCCCTCCATCCGGAGATCACGATGCTCTTCATCAAGCCGCAGACCACCGGCACCTACCGGCAACGGCGCCAGGCCATGGTCGAGGCGTCGGACGGTCCCTGAGGCGGGCTCCAAAGCCCGCCGTCGATGGAATGGCTCCCGCTCAGAACAGGAAGTCGGACGCGCCGATCAGCGCGAGCTTCACGTTGAGCAGGGTGATCGACTGGCCGTCGGCCTTGATCAGCACGTCGTCGGCCCTGCCGTCGCTGTCGGCGTTGAAGCGGCTGATGGCGAGGTCCCGGAAGCTCAGATCGTTGCCGCGCAGGTCGATGTGGTCGTGGCCGTCCTGGAAATCGACGATCTTGTCCTTGCCCCACTGGCCCGAGAATCGGAACGTGTCCGCCTCGGCGCCGCCTTTGAGGATGTCGTTGCCGCTGCTGCCGTTCAGGGTGTCCCTGCCGCCCTCGCCATAGAGACGGTCGTTGCCGGCATTGCCCGTGAGCGCATCGTTCCCGATCCCGCCATAGAGCTTGTCGTTGCCGCCGCCGCCGGAGATCTTGTCATTGCCGCCGTCGCCCAGGATGGTGTCGGCCGCGGCCGTGCCCTTCAGGGTGTTGTTGCCCGCGGTGCCGCTGATCGTGGTCGAGGAGGGCGTGGGCGTCGTGCCCGTCGTGCCCGTCGCCGGATCCATGAGATCGAGCTTCACGTTCGAGGCGCCGATGGTCACCTGCCGGGTCACGGGGGCGAACCCGCCGCCCGAGAAGGTGACCTCGTACGTGCCGGCCGCAAGCGCCAGGCCGTAGCCGCCGGCGCTTCCCGTGGTGGTGCTGTAATGGACGCCGCCTGCGCCGACAGCGGTCACCGTGAGCCCGCCGAGACCTTCGCCGATGTCGTAGAAGCGGTCGCCGTCGCGGTCGTCGAAGCTGACGCCGGTGACGAACACGGACGGGCCGGACAGGGAGAAGTTCTCGGTCACGAAGGCTCCGTTCCATGACTGGTACGGGCCCGTGTCGAAGCCGATGCCGATCTCGCGAAACGTCCCGTTGAGGATGTTGGCCTTGTGCCCCGGGCTGTTCATCAGGTTCGTGTGCAACAGCTCCACCTCGTCCTGAAGACCTTCGGGAGCCCGGATGCTGGCCCAGGCGATGTTCTCCGCGGACGCCCAGGATCCGGTGAAGGCGTAGCCCGCCTGGGTCATGCGCTGGGTCGGGGTCGAGCCGCCCGATCCGGTATGGGAGAACGTGTCGGTGGCGATCATCCAGCTGGTGTGCGCATCGGCCGATTCGTTGAGATCGCCGTTGAACGCGAGCGGCTGTGCCCCCGTCTTCGCCCGTTCCCGGTTCACCAGTTCGAGCATCAATTGCTCGTAGGACGTGGCTTGCGACATGAAAGACCCCTTGTTGCTTATGAATTTGGCCCGTGCCCGGGCGAATGCCTTGGGCCGGGGCTTAGGGGCCAAATGGGAAAAAGTTGTGGCTTGTCAGCAACATGGTTGTGCGGTGGGCCGATCGGGTCGGTTCAGGAGGAAACTTGCCCTACCGGGGTCGTAACCCTGACCTGCAGCATGAGAGGGAGATCGGGATTGCGATCTCGTCTATAGCAGACCCTGGAAACGCCTCAAGGCCGGGCTTCGCCGCAAGCTTGGCAGCATCACGAAGAACAACGATGACCAACCAGACGTCTGCCCTGTCTGCCGCGCCCCGGCCCGTGCCCGTGGAGCGCGTCGCCGTTCCGATCCTGGCGGCGATCAGCGTCTCGCACATGCTGAACGATCTGATCCAGTCGCTGCTGCCGGCGATCTACCCGATCCTGAAAAGCAGCTTTCATCTCGACTTCGGGCAGATCGGGCTTCTGACGCTCACGTTCCAGCTCACGGCGTCGCTGCTCCAGCCCCTCGTGGGCAATTTCACGGATCGCCGGCCGCAGCCGTTCTCCCTCGTCCTGGGGATGGGCTTCACCCTGATCGGCCTGCTGACGCTCTCGCGGGCGGGCTCCTATCCGGTCCTGCTGCTGGCCGCCGCCCTCGTGGGCATGGGCTCCTCGGTCTTCCACCCGGAATCCTCCCGCGTGGCCCGGCTCGCGTCCGGCGGGCGGCATGGACTGGCGCAATCGGTGTTCCAGGTCGGCGGCAATGCCGGAACGGCGCTCGGGCCGCTGCTTGCCGCCTTCATCGTCGTCCCGTTCGGGCAGCCGAGCATCGCGTGGTTCTCCGTCGTGGCGCTCCTCGCCATGGTGATCCTGTTCGCCATCGGGCGGTGGTATCAGGCGAAGCTCGCCGACATGCGCGCCAGGCCCCGGGCGGCCGAGGCGGGATCGCTCGTCTCGCGGCGGCGCATCGCCGTCTCGCTGGCGATCCTGATCCTGCTGGTCTTCTCGAAGGATTTCTACGTCGCGAGCCTCACCAACTATTTCACCTTCTACCTGATCTCCAAGTTCCAGGTCTCCGTCCAGGACGCGCAGATCTATCTCTTCGTCTTCCTCGGCTCGCTCGCCGTCGGGACGGTTCTCGGCGGCGCCGTCGGCGACAGGATCGGGCGGCGCTACGTGATCTGGGGCTCGATCCTCGGCGTCCTGCCGTTCACCCTCGCCATGCCCTACGCCAACCTGTTCTGGACGGCGGTCCTGAGCGTCACCATCGGGCTCGTTCTGGCCTCGGCCTTCTCGTCGATCCTCGTCTACGCGACGGAGCTCGTGCCCGGACGCGTCGGCACCATCGCGGGCCTCTTCTTCGGCCTGTCCTTCGGCATGGCGGGCCTCGGCGCCGCGCTCCTGGGGCAGCTGGCCGATGCGACGAGCATCGAGACCGTCTACCGGGTCTGCTCGTTCCTGCCGGCCATCGGCCTCCTGGCCTATTTCCTGCCGAAGATCGAGAAGAAGCGCCTCTAGCGCATCGGACGGACCCAGAGGGCCGCGTCAGCGACCCGAAGGGCCACGCCAGTGAAAAGTGGACCCGGTTTTCGCTTGCGCGGCCCGCTGGGTCCGTCTCATCCGATGCGCCGGTCAAGAGAATGAGCCTCGGATAAATCCCAAAAGTGGTGTCCACTTTTCACGTCCGAGGCTCTAACGTTTCGCCCATCGGGCGTCATGGCTCGCGACGTCGTCACCGGCCTCGTGCCGGTGATCCCCATGGGCAGAGCGTCGCGCTTTTCCGGATCGGGATGGCCGGGACGAGCCCGGCCACGACGGGAGAGGGCCCGAGCCTGTCGCCGGCCGCGCTCCCTCAGATCAGGGCGGCCCGCGCGGCCTCCTCCAGGGCTTTCATCGCCATGCGATAGGGGCCCGGTCCATGGCTGATGCGGGCGACGCCGAGCTCGGCGAGCCGCGCGGCCGCCGGGGTCCGCCCGCTCGCCATGATGTTCACCGGCAGGGTCGAGCCTTCGACGATGCGGGCGATCAGCCTCTCGTCGGCAAGGCCCGGCACGAAGAACCCGTCGGCACCGGCATCCGCATAGGCGCGGGCGCGGTCCAGAGCCGTTGCGACGAGGCCCTCGTGCTGATCCCCGGACGCGATCAGGAACACGTCCGTGCGCGCATTCAGAAAGGCCCGGACCCCGAGCCTGTCGGCCGCCGCCCTGGCGCCCTTGAGCCGGGCCGCCTGGTCGGCGGCGTCGCGCAGGGTCGATTCGCGGAACCCGTCCTCGAGATTGCAGCCGATGGCGCCGGCCCGCACGGCGCGGGCGACGTTCGCCCCGACCTCGTCGGGACCGTCCCCGTAGCCGCTCTCCAGATCGATGGTGACCGGCAGGTCGGATGCCGCCACGATGCGCTCCAGGTTGGCGATGGCGAGGTCGAACGGCATGTGCTCGCCGTCGTCGAAGCCGTGGGCTGCCGCGACCGACCAGCTCCCGGTGGCGAGCGCCTTCGCGCCGCTCGCGGCCACCGCCTTGGCGCTGCCCGCGTCCCAGACGTTGAACAGGATGACCGGCTGTCCCCGAACGTGAAGAGCCTTGAACGTCGCCGCTTTGGTGATTTGATCCGCCATGTCCTTACCCCTCGGAGATCGTTGCCGTGATCCGTCGCTCGTGCTCGAGCAGCCATTGCTTACGCCAGATCTTGCCGCCATAGCCGGTGAGCGAACCGTCGGCGCCGATCACGCGATGGCAGGGAACGACGATCGCCACCTGGTTGGCTCCGTTCGCCCGCGCCACCGCGCGGGGGGCGTCGGGTCGATCGATGAGCCTGGCGATCTCGCCGTAGCTGCGCGTGTGTCCGGCGGGAATCCGCCGCAGCGCCTCCCACACCGTGGTCTCGAACGGCGTGCCCTTCTGAGCGATCGGAACGGTGAAGGAAGCCGAGCGGCCGGCGAAATACGGCTCCAGCTGCCCGGCGAGCGCATCGAGCATCGGGTGCCGCCCGAAGGAGATCGGCCCGACGCGCCTGCGCAGCCGCGCGATCTCGGTCGGAAGCGCCTTGCGCTCGGCGAATTCGAGCAGGTGCACGCCCGCGTCGTCGGCCACGGCCAGCATGGCCCCGATGGGCGTGTCGATCCATTGCGCGGTCAGGATCTGCCGGGCCGGCATGCGGATCGGCGCATCGCCGATGAGCCGGCTGATCGCGTCGCGAAACCCGCTGCCGGATTCGTAGCCGGCATCGAGCTGGGCCTCCATCACCGAGCCTCCCTGCTGCAACGTGCTCACCGCGCGTCCGAGCCGCTGCGAGCGCGCATATTGCACGAACGTCACGCCGTATTCGCGCTGGAACGCGCGCCGCACGGTGGAAGGATCGTAGCCGAGAGCCCGCACGTCCTCGGCGCTCCACCGCCGCTCCGGTTCGGCCCTGATCCGGTCCCGCAAGGGGTCGAGCGCGCCGCTCGTCGGGCGCCTGAGGTCGAGGGGCCTGCAGCGCAGGCAGGGACGAAAGCCTGCGTCCTGGGCGGCATCCCGGCAGGAGAAGAACACCACGTTCTGGCGCTTCGGCTTCCGGGCCGGGCAGGTCAATCGGCAGAAGATCCCGGTCGTCTTCACGCCCACATAGGCGAACCCGTCATAGGACGGATCGCGGGCGATCAGGGCGGCAAAGAGAGTGTCGTCGTCACGGAGCATGGGCATGACCCTGTTCTAGCGCAGCCTTCGGGGCCGTGTCGCCGGAAACGAGGCGTGTATTTCTCATTCCGCCGGCGCGTCCTCAGCGGGCCTGGGCCACGTCCACGCTCAGGCGCATTTCCGGGTGGATGCCGCAGATCACGTCGTAATGGCCGGGCTGATCGAACCCGATCGTGACCGTATCGCCCGGGTTCTGGGCGTCGGAGCTGAAGCTCTTTCCCGGCCCGTCGAGGCGCACGTTGTGGACGCGGGTGTCGTCGTTGAGAATGCGCAGGGCCTCGCCCAGCTTCAGGAGGATGGCGCCCGGCGTGAAGCGCCGGTCCTTCTGGCTGACCGTGGAGGCCGGGACCGCATCGGCAACATCACCCAGGGTCATCGTCCGCGCCGGCAGGCTCGCCGGGCGGGGAGGGTCGTCGCTGGACAGGGTGTTGAGGAACGCGACGAGCTGCGCGCGTTCGCCCTCGCTGAGCGCGATCCGCCGTGGAATGTCGGCCGAGAGGGTGGGGCGCTGCACCACGTGCCCGGCATAATGATCGATCACATCCTCGAAGGTCGCCAGCGAGCCGTCGTGCATGTAGGGGGCCGACCAGACCCGCTCGCGCAGGCTCGGCGTCTTGAAGGCATGATCCGCCGCGCCGACGCGGAGAACGGGTCCGCGGCCCTTGTCCTCGCTCGCCAGGCCGATGTCGTGGAAGGCTTCATCGGTGAAGCGCCAACCCTGGTGGCAGGCCACGCAGCCGGCTTTTCCGACGAACAGGGAGAAGCCCGCGAGCTCGTCGGGCTCCAGCGCCGCATCGTCACCCTTCACCCAGCGGTCGAACCGGGTTTCCGGCGAGACGAGCGTGCGCTGGAAAGCCGCCAAGGCCTTGGCCAGATTGGCCTGCGTGACCGCCGGATCATCCGGGAAAGCCTGCGCGAATCCCTGACGGATCTGCGGATCGGCGGACAGCGTGCGCAGGGCGGTCTGCAGGTTGCCGGCCATCTCGCGCTCGTTCTCGATGGGCACCATGGCCTGCGCCTCCAGGCTCGGAGCCCGGCCGTCCCAGAAGAAGGACAGGCCCCAGGCCAAGTTCCAGAGAGGGGGCGTCCGCCGGTCGAGGGGCTGCCCGTCATGACCGACATGGCGGTCGACGCCGTCGGAGAAGGACAGCTCGGCCTGGTGGCAGCTCGCGCAGGCCACGTCGCCGGCGCCCGACAGGCGGGCATCCTCGAACAGCTTCGCGCCGAGCGCCACCTTCTCCGGGGTGGCCGGATTGCCGGCCGGGTTCGGCGCGTGGTCCGGACGCGCAAAGGCCTGCCGCCAATGGGCGATGTCGAGCGGAGCGGATGTGTCGGCCGCTCCGCCGACGAGGACCGCGAGCGCAAGGCCTGCGAATCCTCGGCCGGTCCTGGCGAAGCCTTTGCGCAGCATGAAGGTTAGTGGAAGTTTCCGAGCTGCAGCTCGAACTTCGAGACGTCGCTCAGGAACTGGCTGATATCCTTGACGGCCTGCTTGGGCGGCGTCACGGCCGGGAAGGTGGCCTTCAGGTCGTCGAGGCTCGCCTGCAGGGCCTTGGCGGCGTCGGCGCTCTTGGCCGAGGCGGCGGGCATGACCGTCCCCACGAGGCGATCCACCTCCAGCACGAAGCCCCGCGCATCCTGGTACTCGACCACGTTGGCGATGCGGCCCTTCTCGACCGCCTCCTCGTACTCGTCGGCGGCCTGCTGCAGAACCTCGAGAGCCGTTTCGAGCACGAAATAGGTGCCGTTCTCCTGCTTCGCCTTCACGGCCGTCTCGGCGGCGGCCAGACGCTCGTCGATGGCCGCGCGGGCGCGGGCGTAGGCGTCCTTGTTCTTCGCCTTCACGGTCTGGGACAGGGATTTCAGGGCCGCCTGGAAGGGGGCGATGTTGAAGGTCTTCAGCTGATCGCGGATGCTGCCGTAGATCTCTTCCTCCGGATGCAGGAAGTGGGGCAGGGCGTCGGCCCAGCGGCCCGCCTCGATCAGCTCCGCGCCGACCAGGAGATGGCCCCGGATCATCTCGATGCCGCGATAGACGTGGATGGGCGCCGGCAGCTGGGCGGCACCGCCGCCTTCGCCCTCTCCATCGCCGCCCGCCGTCGCGGCCGGTGCCGCGTGGCCTTGATGCTGAGCAAGCTGGAGCAGGGTCTGGTCGGCCTTGGCCTCGATCCCGGCCTGGGGCTGGACGTGCAGGGCCGTCGCCTGCGCGGCGGCCGGCGCAGCAACCAGGACGGCGGAGCTCAGGCCCGCCCAGATCTTCCGTTTCTTCATGGTTTCCCCTCGGCGCGGCAGCGACTGCCGGCTAGTTTAGAACGACTAAAAACTGCGTGTCTTTACAAGGGCTTAGCTACCGAATATGGGGATTCCTGGCAAGCCCGAAGGTGCCCATCATGCTCATCACGATCGCGGACATCCTCCCTCCGGCCGACCTCGAGGAGGTTCGGGCCACTTTGGGCGCCATGCGTTTCGAGGACGGCCGCGCCACGGCCGGGTGGAGCGCGAGGCTCGTCAAGGACAACGAGCAGGCCCGTGAAGGCGCCGCGCTCACGCTGCTCCGGGACAAGGTCTCGACGGCAATCCTCGGCAACGAGGTCTTCAGCCTCGCCGTGCGCCCGAAAGTGCTGACGCCGCTGACCTTCGCTCGATACGGCGAGGGCAAGGCCTACGGGTCGCATGTGGACAATCCGCTGATGAACGGCCTTCGCACCGATGTGTCCTTCACGCTCTTCCTGGCCGATCCGGAATCCTATGATGGCGGAGAGCTCGTGATCGAATCGGTCTCCGGCGAGGAGGAGGTGAAGCTGCCGGCCGGTCACCTCGTCGCCTACGATTCGACGAGCCTGCACCGGGTTGCGCCCGTCACCCGCGGCGAGCGGGTCGTGGCCGTGGGCTGGGCCCAGAGCTATGTGCGCGACAGCGCCCGGCGCGAGCTTCTGTTCGATCTGGAGATGGCCAAGCGCAGCCTCTTCGCCCAGTCCGGCAAGACGCCGGAATTCGACCTCCTGGCGAAGAGCAGCGCCAATCTGTTCCGGATGTGGGCGGAGGTCTGAGGGGCGGCCCGACGGGGATGTCCGAACCCTGACCCGGCGCTCGACCGGAAGGTCCCCACCGTCGTCATCACCGGCCATGAGGGTCAGAGCGCTTATGGACGGTCAGTGCGCCTGTCGACGGAGGCCACCCGACCGACCAAGTCCCGCGGACGAAAGCATCGGACGTGAAAAGTGGACCCACTTTTGGGATCGATCCGATGCTCAATTCCTGAAGCGGCGCATCGTTCGGTCCTTCGGGTCGCTGACGCGGCCCTCTGGGTCCGCACGATGCGCTGACAGCCCCTACTGCCAGGAATAGTTGAAGCTTACGCTGATGCGCTCGCTTTCGGCCTCGTTCAAGGGCACCTCGTGGCGCAGCCAGCTTTCCCAGAGCAGGACCGTCCCGGGGACCGGCTTCATATAGGCGAACTGCCGGTTCTCCGGACGCGCCTTGGCCTTGCGCGGCGGGGCGGCCATCATGAATCCGAGGCGCGGATCCTCGAGCTTGAGCGCGCTCGCGCCTTCCGGGATCGTCACGTAGTAGGTGCCGCTGATCACGGAATGCGGGTGGATGTGCGAGGTGTGGATGCCGCCGGGCGGGAGGATGTTGATCCACAGGCTGTCGAGCACGAGCTTGCGGCCCTGGAGATCGAATTCGAGCTCCTTGGCGAAAGCCGCCACGTGCTTGTCGAGGTCCTTCAGGAGCTCGCCGAAGACAGGCACCCGCCAGGGCAGGTCATTCAGGGACGCGTAGGACGTATAGCCCGGATAGCCGTGCTTGTCGCACCAGCGCTGGCCGGCCTCGTCGTCCTCGGCGATGGACAGGCAGGCCGCCTCCAGCTCCGCGTTGCGACGCTCGGATTTGGCGCCCGTCATCTCGGCGCGGTAGACTTTGGTGACGAAAAGCGGTTCGATGCTTGCCATGGCTTGGCTCTATTCCGGCGGCCGGCTTCTGTCAAAGCCATTGCCCTTTGGTGCCGGGGATCCCAGCTTTGATGATGGAAAGTTTTCCCGCGGCTTGAAGGATCCGCGGGGGCAACACACCTTGGCCATATGATGTCACCCTCGCTCCCTTCGATCTCCTCGGACGACCTGCTGACGATGGCGCGAAGCCTCGACGCCGAAAGCCTCGCGCGCGTCATCGCATTACGGGACTGGCTGATCACGGTCGCCGGCCAGATGGAGGATCCCAACGAGGTGCTGTCGGGCTTCCTCGACCGGCTGATCGAGCTCGGCCTGCCGATCGACCGGGCGGTCTCGGCCATCGAGACCCTGCATTCGGAATATGCCGGCATCGGGCGCTTCTGGACCCGGGAGGAGGGGACTGTGGTCCGCTACCTGCCCCATGGCGACCGCCGAGAGACCGTCTATCAGACGAGCCCTTTCGCCCACGTGAACCGGACGGGCCAGTGGCTCGTCCTGGATCTCGCGAACACCCCGGACGACCTGTTCCCGATCATCCCGGAGCTGAAGGAGGCGGGCTACCGCCACTACGTGACCATCCCGATCCGCTTCACCAACGGGGCCGAGAACGCGATCTCGTTCGCGACCCGGTCGGCGCAGGGATTCGGCACACGGGAGCTGACGATCCTGCGCATGGTCATCCCGTCCTTTGCCCTCGTGACCGAACTTCGCGCGACGAGCAACCGGCTCGACGAGGTGCTGCGCATCTATGTGGGCGACGATCCTCACAAGGCGATCCTGTCGGGCGCCATCCAGCGCGGGCAGGTGACGCGCATCCGCTCGGCCATCCTGTTCGCCGACATGCGCGACTACACGCATATCTCCTCGACCCTGAGCCCCGAGAGCGCGGTCGATCTCCTGAACAACTATTTCGACTGCCTCGTGCCGCCCATCGAGGACGAGGGTGGCGAGGTGCTGAAATATCTGGGCGACGGGCTTCTCGCCATCGTGCGGGACAAGGGCGACGATACGGGCGGGGCCGCGCAATCGGCGCTCACCGCGGCCACGAAGGCGCTGCGACGCATCGAGGCGGCCAACAACGAGGGCCGCTTCCCGGTGCCGATCAACGTGGGCTTCGCGCTCCACCACGGCGACGCCGCCTACGGCAATGTCGGATCGGGCCAGCGCCTGGATTTCACGGTGATCGGCCGCGACGTGAACCTCGCCAGCCGCATCGCCGAGCTGAACAAGAGCCTCGGCGAGCCGCTGCTCATGTCGAAGCCCTTCGTCGAGCATCTCTGGGGCAATCCTTCGCCCCTCGGAGCCCACGAGGTCGAAGGATTCGCCGAAGCGGTCGAGATCTACAAGCCTTGAGACTTCTCCCGACCGTGCGGCGCGTCGAGGTCGAGAATCGGTCCGACCGGCACGATCCCTGCGGGATTGATGGTCCTGTGGCTCTCGTAGTAATGCCCCTTGATGTGCGCCATGTTCACCGTCCTGGCGATGCCGTCCGTCTGGTAGATGTCGCGCAGATAGCCCGAGAGGTTCGGGTAGTCGGCGATGCGGCGCAGGTTGCATTTGAAGTGCCCGACATAGACCGGGTCGAAGCGCACCAGGGTCGTGAACAGCCTGATGTCGGCCTCGGTCAGCCGGTCGCCGCAGAGATAGCGGCGGGAGGAGAGGCGCTCGTCGAGCCAGTCGAGGGTTTCGAAGAGCGGGCGCACGGCCTCCTCGTAGGCCTGCTGCGTGGTCGCGAAGCCCGCCTTGTAGACGCCGTTGTTGACATTGTCGTAGACGCGGGCGTTCAGGCTGTCGATCTCCTCCTTCCGGTCCAGCGGACAGTAGTCTCCCGGCGTGGCGCCGATCCCGTCGAAGGCCGCGTTCATCATGCGGATGATCTCGGCGGATTCGTTGTTCACGATCGTCCCGGTCGCCTTGTCCCAGAGCACCGGCACCGTGACGCGGCCGGTGTAGTCGGGCTGCGCGGCCGTGTAGACCTGATGGAGATAGCGCGCCTGACGGATCGGGTCCGGGATGACGCCGGGACCTTCCTCGAAGGTCCAGCCATGCTCGAGCATGCGCCAGTGCACGACGGAAAGGCCGATCATCCCCTCCAGGCCCTTGAGCCTGCGCATGATCAGGGTGCGATGGGCCCAGGGGCAGGCGAGCGACACGTACAGATGATAGCGTCCTGCCTCCGCCTTGAAGCCGCCGTCTCCGGTCGGACCCGGCGAGCCGTCGGCGGTGACCCAGTTGCGGAAGGCCGATGCCTTGCGCACGAAGCGTCCGCCGGTGCTCTTGGTGTCGTACCACTGGTCCTGCCAGACGCCGTCGATCAGCAGCCCCATCCTGTCCTCCCTGTCCTGTCCGGCCCGGGCGATCCGATTCGGCCGTGAAAGCAGACAGATGGCCGAACCCGGCAGGGGTCAAGAGGGCTCCCGGTTTCAGAGCCGTCGAGGGGCCATGCGACAGCCGGCCCGGTCAGGCCCGCGCGAAACCGGCTTGACGGCTTTTGAGATGTATTACAGGAACATGATCGGTCCCGATCCGGGACCGCTCCTCCCGTCGGGACTCCGGGCCCGGACGAGAGCCACGCCTTCCGCCATGCAAGGGGTGACGGACGGCTTTCCTTCCCTTAGAGGTTCCCTTGCCTTCCTCGGAAGGGCCTGTAGCTCAATGGTTAGAGCCGGCCGCTCATAACGGTCTGGTTGCAGGTTCGAGTCCTGCCGGGCCCACCACCCATTCCTCCAATTCCGGGCTATTTCCAAATGCGCCGGAGACGAGCCTAATATCAGAGGCTTAGTTGAGATCGGCCGGTCAGGACCTATGTCTCCGACAGTAGATCTGGGCCCTCCTAGGCGTTGCTTGTGGCCCTATTCTCCCGGCTGCCAGTTGCCCTTTCCGGCTCACAATTCGCCCGCCGCCAGAGACTGGTTCGCTGATCCTCAGAGACGACAGTTCGCACTCTTGGGTCGAATCGATCTTGTCTTGGGTGTAAGCGAGAGACTCGATTCACGATCTTGTATCTCTGGCTGGACTTCGGCTGTGTTCCGAGCAGTGATGGGAATGTCCTGAGCGGCCGGTGAGCCCAAGGGATTCGGTGCCCCGCAGGCTTTTGGCCGCACGCGGGGCCGCGGTGGTGACGGCGCCGACCGTCGCAACCACAAGGATCTGCCATGACCCTCACCGACACCCAGCTCGTCCTGCTCAGTGCTGCCGCGCAGCACGAGGAACACCTCGTCACCCCGCCTGCAGCGCTGAACGGCAGGGCGGCCCAGAATGCCTTGAAATCGCTGATCCGCAGGAGCCTCGTCGAGGAGCAGCCCGTCTCAGCCCAGCAGCCACACTGGCGCACCGGTGAG
Organism: Microvirga yunnanensis; assembly: GCF_025460875.1. NCBI lineage: Bacteria > Pseudomonadati > Pseudomonadota > Alphaproteobacteria > Hyphomicrobiales > Methylobacteriaceae > Microvirga > Microvirga yunnanensis. The sequence continues at coordinate 67,032 of NZ_JAMXFI010000026.1, read as the reverse complement.
ACAGGCCAGCTTATCGGGCTGCGGATCACATCCGCAGGTCTGGCGGCACTCGGTCTTGATCCCACGGAGCAGACTGACGCTGATCCTGCTGATCAGCGTGCCACCGCGCCTCAGCCGCAGGTTGTCCCAAGATCAGGAACCAAGCAGGACCTGCTGCTACGACTCTTGAGCCGGGAGCAAGGGGCCACCATCAACGACTTGATGGCTGCTGCAGGCTGGTTGGCCCACACCACCCGTGCTGCGCTCACGGGCTTGCGCAAGAAAGGCTATGCGATTGAACGGATCAAAGGGGAGGATGGATCATCCTATCGGGTCCATGCCGCTGCTGAGGAGGTCCGCTGATGGACGCCTCCGTTACCTCTCCGCATTATCAGCAGCGCGAGTCTGACACCATCGATCAGGTCCATCACGATCAACTGCTTACTGAGCTGAGCAGCCTCGATCACCAGGACCTGCGGGTGCGCTGGCGCAAGCTTCTGCGCACCCAGCCCCCTGATCTGCAGCGTACTCTTCTGTTACGCCTGCTCGCCTATCGGCTTCAAGCGCGCGCCTATGGCAATCTCGATCGTGAGACTGTTCGGTATCTCAACCACGTGGCCCGTGAAAGCCTACGGCGCAAGCCAGAGCCGGGGAGGCGGAATGCCAAAGCGCCACCCCCCATTCCACCCGTACCCACACGTAGCAGGCTCAAGCCTGGCACGCTCCTCGCACGCGAGTTCAACGGGACCATACATCGGGTGACGGTCACCCACGAAGGCTTTTCCTGGCAGGGGAACACCCACAGCAGCCTGTCCGAGATCGCTCGCCTGATCACCGGCACCCGTTGGAACGGACCTCGCTTCTTTGGCCTTCGTGACAAGCTGGAGAAGGGCCAAGTTGGGGAAAAGAACCCATGACCGCGAAAGCCACGAAGCGGCTGCGTTGTGCGGTCTACACCCGTGTCTCGACAGAGTACGGGCTCGAGCAGGAGTTCAACTCGCTGGATGCCCAGCGGGAAGCCTGTGAGGCCTACATCACAAGCCAGAAGCACGAAGGCTGGACCCTGCTGCCAACTCGCTATGATGATGGCGGCTTCTCGGGCGGATCGATGGAGCGGCCTGCTCTCCAGCAGTTGCTCACAGCCATTTGCCAGGGACAGGTGGATGTCATCGTCGTCTACAAAGTCGATCGATTGACCCGATCCTTGGCGGACTTCGCCAAACTGGTTGAACTGTTTGACCAGCACGAGGTTTCGTTCGTGTCGGTGACCCAGAGCTTCAACACCACAACCTCCATGGGGCGTCTGACCCTGAACGTGCTGCTCTCGTTTGCGCAGTTTGAGCGTGAGGTCACCGGCGAGCGCATCCGGGACAAGATCGCCGCGAGCAAAAAGAAGGGCATGCGCATGGGTGGTCCAGTGCCGCTCGGCTACATAGTGCAGGATAAGAAGCTCATCGTGCACGAGCAGGAGGCCGAGCAGGTGCGGTTGATCTTCCGACGATATCTGGAGCTCAAGTGTCTCACCGCTCTGGCACGGGATCTGCGGGAGCGAGGCGTTGTCACGAAGGTGTCTCACCGCCGGGATGGTTCGACCCGGGGTGGAATTACCTTCACCAAAGGGCCTCTGGCCTATCTGCTGCACAACCGAGCTTACATTGGCGAGGTGATCCACAAGGGCCAGCACTATCCTGGTGAGCATGCGCCGATCATTCCCCGCGAGTTGTTTGACGCTGTTCAGGATGAACTCTCGTCCAAGGCTCGCAGCCGCTGCACGCAGCGCTTCAACCAGGCATCCGTTTTGGCAGGGCGCATCTACGATGACCAGGGCAACCGCATGACGCCAACGACCTCCAACAAGGGCGGCTTGCGCTACCGGTACTATACGTCGTCCGTGCTGCAGCAGGGGCGTAAGGACAAGGCTGGCTCGATCCCGCGGGTGTCTGCACCAGAGATTGAAACGATGGTCCTGAAAGCATTAGCTCGGGAGGGCTCAGCCGATGTTCGGACCGAGGCGGATCACGTTCTGAGTATGGTCGACCGAGTTGTCATCTGGCCTGACGTGATTGAGATCATCCGGTGCTGTCCAGAGAACGAAGGGCCGACTGTACCCATTCGGCTCCCGTGGGCTCCCACGTCAGGCCGGCGCCGGCGCGAGATCATCAGAGGCGATGACGTTTGTGCTGCACGGCCAATCCGGGCGGAAACCCGGGCTCGACTGGTCGAGGGGATTGCGAAGGCAAGGTCTTGGCTCGCCGAACTTGTCGATGGTCGGGTGAAGCACACCCATGATCTCGCAATGCGGGAGGGCCGCAGCGAGAGATCGGTTCGGATGATCCTCAACTTGGCCTTCCTCTCCCCTGAAATCGTCCAAGCTGCGGTGGAGGGCAGGCTTCCCCACGGAACAGGCCTTACCGCCTTGGTGGAGGCGCCATTGTGCTGGAAGGAGCAACACAAGCTGCTCATTAGAGCATCCGACTTCACATCAGAGGAGTCTGGGTTCAAATCGCAGCGCGCTCACCATACTTTCTAAAGGCTTAGTATAGACGCAATCGGCCGGCAGGTCGCGGAAACTGGACGCGGTAATCACCCAGTAAGCACAAATCACGGGCTGTCCAAAGCAGGTAGCCCGAAATTACGGCATGCGATACTGAATAACAGGTGTGCTGAGGTCTGGCAATTTACCTAATTGTGGTAAGCGGACACATCCGGCAGTTTTGCGGCAACTTATCCTCTTCGGGGAGACGAATGGCCAAGGCATGGAGCTTCATCACGTTGGGTGATGATCGCCAGTACGGTGGCAATACTGGCTACGTGGACGATTTGAGGAACGTCTATCGTTACGATAGCAATGTAGCCAATCATAGGCGAGTTGCTGAAGGTGACTTCGTCGTCCTTCGCGATAGAGCAAGAGCTCTTGGAACTGCAGTAATAAGAAAGATCAAAGAAACGGAGGGTACGAAGACTGTCCGCCGATGCCCCGTGTGCCGAATGCCCGGAATGAAAGAACGAAGGACTAAGACGCCTCGATGGCGATGCTATGAGGGGCACGTCTTCGATACCCCGCTTGAAGCCGAAGAACCTGTCAAAAAATTCGAAGCACTTTTTGCAGGTACTTTTAAGTCTGTATTGCAGCCGGTCTCGGCAGCTTCCCTGAAGGCTGCAGCGCAGCGTCGGAACGATCAGATGTCGATTGAAGAACTCGACCTTGACCAAGTTGAACGACTTTTTGCGCCAGATGCCGACGCGCTGCGGGTCTTGCAGCAATCACTGGCGTCTTCAGCGCTCCCGCCCGATGACGCCGATACATCGGATTCCAGCATGTTCGCGCCCTCCATGTTGGATCAACGGGAGCGGACGATGCGTTCCGTTAAAGCAAGGCGTGGTCAGTGGAAGTTCAGAAGGGCCTTAATAAAACGCTATGGTTCGGCGTGTCTCGTAACAGGCAGTCAGACCATGGACCTCTTGGAGGCGGCTCATATCGTGCCCTACCGCGGTGAGGAGTACAACGACCCGTCCAATGGCCTCCTGCTGCGAGCAGACATTCATACACTTTTTGATCTGAACCTGCTCCGCATCGAACCGAAGACGTGTAGGATCGCACTCGATTCGAAGGTGCGGGACGAAGAGTACAGGCGCTTTCATGGCCGCTATCTGAAGCTTGAACGCGCCCGTCCATCCGATTTATGTCTGTCAATTCGTTGGGTGGGTGAGCCACCTTGAGCAAGCCACTCGGCTTGTTGTAGCACCGATTCAGCAGTGCAGGTGTCGGCAGTTCGGCGAACGTTAGCGAAGAAATGGTCCGACACAAGTACGAGGCCGCATGATGAGCGCCGTGCGAGGGACGGATACGAAGCCCGAGCTCACGGTACGGCGTGTGCTGAGGGACCTTGAGGTTGGTGGTCAGCCAATCCATCGATTGTGTCTGTACAGGATCATGTCGTAGGTATCATCCTTGAGACCCTCCACCTCTGTACTAGGACAGCCTACGGGCATCCTAGGGACCGCAAACCCCGTGGCTTGGGCTTCTCCAAGAGGGGCAGCTTGACGGCCTCGGCCGGCACATTTAGCTCGCTTACGTAACCGCCGACCTCCGCCGTGAGGCAGGAGGCGACGTCTCGGAGAATACCGAGGCGGACCTTGGGGCGGTTGACCTCGGGGGCTCGCTCACCTCGACGGAAACCCGACGGAGCGCACGTGCTCGACCCACGCGCCGCGGCAATCGCAGCTCGGATTTTTTTACAACCATCTTCGGCAGTTCCTGCGCCGCCGCGGGGATGCCGGAGGCCGCGATGGGAAGGACGGCCAAGCCCGCGCGAAGCGCCCGCCGGCTGATTGCCCGGCCTGTTTCTGAAAGGGTATAATTTCAACTACGATCTACGGAGCGATGACGGAGGCCTCCTTCGCCGGAACGAGCGAGCATTTTCCTGAGTTGGATGGACTGCACGACCCGCTGAGTGACCCGCCACTCGGTTCTGACTGGGGTTACTGACTAATGCACATCAGAGTCTGCCCTTCCGTCGATGGAGCGGGGGAGAAAAGCACAGCCGTGAGAAGTATTTGGATTGCCAGACGACGATCACCCAGCTAGCCTGACGTAAACCCAAAAAATGGGCGCGCATAGTTTCGATGCGCATCGGGGGCTGTGAAGTCGTGGTGGATAATGAGAGGTCCGAACCTCGCTGGGCAGGCGAGCAGCGGCTCGTGTTCATAGAGTTCCGCCTGTTCTGGGAGGGACACGTGAACCGTGGTGACCTGATGAAGCAGTTCCGGGTCTCGGTGAACCAAGCGTCCACCGATTCCAATCGGTACATCAGCCTCGCACCGGACAATATGGTCTACGACAAGAGCGCACGAACCTACATCCGTGGCCCCGGGTTCAAGTCCCAGTTCCTCGAACCCGACGCGAGCCTCTACCTCACCCAGCTTCGGTCCGTGGCAGATGGGGCCCTTGACCACAAGGACTCCTGGATCGCCGGCCAACCGCCATTTGCGTCTGCGCCGCCCCCTGTGCGCGGCGTCAATCCGGCGACGCTCCGGTTCGTGGTGGGCGCCATTCGCTGCTCTGAGGCAATCGAGGTGAAGTACCAGTCCCTTTCCAGCTCGAAGCCGCGTTGGCGCTGGATTGCTCCGCACACCATGGGCTTCGACGGATTCCGCTGGTACGCTCGGGCGTTCTGCCTGACAGATGAAGCTGTCAAGGACTTCCTGCTCTCTCAGATGTTCGATATGCGCGGGTCGCGGGAGAGCGATGTGCCATCAGAGGATGACCGTGAGTGGAACACGCAGGCCACGCTGGAGATCGGGCCCCACCCCGCTCTCTCGGAAACACAGGCCAAAGTCATCGCGCTCGACTACGGGATGTGTGGGATAAAGGCGAGGATCAATGTCCGTGTCGCACTGCTTTACTATGCACCTAGGCGTCTCAGGCTCGATACTGATCCTGAAGTAACAAAGCCGCAGGATCAGCAGATCGTGCTTCTGAACCGTGACGGGCTTGAGATTTCGCGCGATCTGCGTCGAGCGTAGGCCTGAAGGCGAGATCAGAACACGACATTGTTCATTAGGAAATTCTGTGGCCATGAATTTTGCTAGTAAAGCTCCGCCGGATACAGACTGGGACGCAGATCAGCTCCGAGTGATCGAGGCGGATACGGAGGCCCGACTTATCGTCGAGGCAGGCCCCGGAACCGGAAAGACCGCCGTCGCTTGCGCGCGCCTCGCCTACTTGATCAATGAAGAAGATATCGAGCCAAGCAATACTTGGATGATCAGCTTCACGAGGACAGCAGTAGCGGAAATCCGTGCACGGCTGCATTCGTACGTGCGCGACGCATCCTTTGCCATCCGGATTGCAACCATCGACTCCCATGCGTGGTCCATACATTCAGGCCACGATCCGAAGGCTAGGCTGACCGGATCCTACGAAGAGAACATCGCCCGCGTCATCGAACTGCTGAAGGCTGACAAGGATGTGGCGGACGAACTGTCACAGATCGAGCATGTCGTGATTGACGAGGCGCAGGACTTGGTTGGTCAGCGAGCGGACCTGATAGAGGCATTGGTTGATCATCTGCCTTCGGATTGCGGTGTCACGGTCTTCGCCGACGAGGCCCAAGCAATCTACGGCTTTTCCGACGACAGCATCGGCCGCCGCAAGGGGGCAACTCCAACGCTTGAAAAACCGCTGTTGGCCCGTTTGCGGACCGTCAAACGACTCGGCTTTACAACACTGGGTCTAAAGGAGATCTATCGCACGTCCTCGCCTGGGCTTCGAAAGATATTCTCGGAACTGCGGAAGGATGTGTTGGACAAGCGGAAGCACCGTAGCGGACTACACGCTGAGACGGCGGAAAAAATTCGGGAGTTGGCGGACAAGCGAGGGCTGAAGTGGACCCAAATGAAGGTTTCCGACTTCGCCAGCGACGATCTCCTCCTCTTCAGAACGCGTGCCGAAGTGCTCATGGCGTCGCAGTTCTGTGATCTTCCCCATCGGCTGCGCCTGTCAGGATATGGCGCAACCCTGCCGGCATGGCTGGCAATATGTTTCTCGGATTTCGTCGAGCCACTCCTTGCAGAGCGGCGCTTTCTCGACCTCTGGGCGGCGCGGATCGAAAGCAAGGCCGCACCGCAGTATGGGCCATCCGACGCTTGGCAGCACCTTATGCGAGTTGCAGGGCGCAAAGATGGCTCCATCGATATGCAGAGGCTGAGACGACGGCTGGGCCAAACTCGGCCTCCGGTCGAGCTGGCTCTAGCCGAGTACGGCCTTCATGGTCCAATCGTCGGGACAATTCACGCGAGCAAGGGTCGAGAGGCGAGAAACATCGTTCTTCTACTGCCGAACGGTGCCGAATTCGAGAATATTGAGGATGAGATCGAGGAGGCGCGCGTGCTTTTTGTCGGCGCAACTCGCGCGCGCGCATCCCTCATCGTCGGGGAGAGCAACGCCTTCAGAGCGTCAACCTTGCCATCTGGACGGGTTCATCGCTCAGCGAGAAACGGCCAAGCGACAATGGTCGAGATTGGTCGTGACGGCGACATCACGGCGCGTGGTCTTGTCGGTCGCAACGAGTTTAGCGCAGCCGATGCCTCGGCGGGGCAGGTTTTTCTGACCAAGGTCGCCGATGTTGTCACCACCTACAAACTTGAGGCCGATCATGACTTGGATTGGCGATACAGGATCCTTGCAGGTAGCGAGGGTCCCTGTGTTGGTGCCCTATCGCGAAACCTCACCTACGACCTTTGGGAGATACTCGCAAACAAGAACCAGAGGTATAGCCACAAGCCGCCGAGCTACGTGAACCATGTGAGAGGCCAGGGCTGTGCAACGATCGTTCTGCCCCCCGACGACAATGATCTTGAGACCCTGAATGAGCCTTGGGCTTCCTCCGGTTTCGTACTAGCGCCGAGAATTGCGGCGTTTCCACCATTTTACTTTTTTGGCCGGAGGTAGCAGTCATTCAGGACGAGGTAAACGAGGATGTCGCAGGGACCAGTGGACACGTCCGCTACGCGGCTAAAGCGCGCGATCGAGAATCAATGTTGAGTTCAGGCACAACTATTGAGGCACGCCACCTGCTCGCAGGCTGGGATGCGGAGCAGTTGCGCGTGATCACCGCGGACAGTGATGCTCGACTGATCGTTGAAGCTGGGCCTGGTACGGGCAAGACGGCGGTCGCATGTGTTCGCCTTGCACACTTGATCGCGGAAGACGACATTGAGCCAAGCAACATCTTGATGATCAGCTTCACGAGAGCAGCAGCAGCGGAAATCCGTAGGCGCTTGCACTCGTACGTTGGCGAGGCGTCCTATGCGATTCACAACGCAACAATTGACTCTCATGCGTGGGCCATCCGATCCGGACACGATCCGAATGCCCGTCTGACACGGACTTACGATGATAATATCGAGCGCGTTATTGCATTGCTGAAGTCCGACGAGAATGTGGCTGATGAGTATGCCAAGATCGAGCACGTCGTAATCGATGAAGCTCAGGACATCGTCGGTAGCCGAGCGGAACTGATCGAAACACTGATCTGCCAGCTGCCCTCGGACTGTGGCGTAACGATTTTTGCCGACGAGGCTCAGACGATCTACGGATTCTCGAAGCGCAACTCCAAGCGCAGCACGCACTTGCATGACGGATCCCTGCTTGAGAGAGTTCGAAACAAGGCTTGTGGTCAGTTTACGGGCCTGCCTCTCAAGGAGGTTCACCGGACATCATCGCCTCGGCTCAAAACGATCTACTCGGATCTGCGTACCGAGCTGATGAAGTCGGAGCACCGAGTAATGGAGCTTCGTGATTGGGTGGCAAATGCGATTGAAAAGCTATCAACCGGTGACTTTGAAAAATTCTTCAAGGATTACCCTGCAGATGCGCCTCAAGACCTTCTGATCCTGTTTCGAAATCGGGCAGAAGTCCTCGAATTCTCGCAAGCTCAGTCGGATGCACACAGCCTTCGTCTATCAGAATACGATGCAGGGTTACCAGCATGGCTTGCGCTATGTTTTTCGCGTTTCTGGGATCCGTTCGTTTCCGAGGGAAAGTTCCGAGAGCTTTGGTCCAGCAAAGTTGTCGCTAGTGATGGAGCCCGAGAAGAGTGGCGCAGCGCGTGGATCTCGCTCCTAAAATTGGCCGGTCGGAAAGATGGAACAGTGGATATGCTGCAGCTGAGACGCCGGCTGGCAGGGCCCCGCCCTCCATTGGAGCTAGCCCGATCAGAGTTTGGTCTAGATGGCTTTACGCTAAGCACGATCCATGCCAGCAAGGGACGTGAGGCGGATGTAGTAATCTTGATGATGCCGGAGGCACGCAAATCGCGGTCTGTCGAAGATGTCGTGGAAGAAGCTCGCGTACTATTTGTCGGCGCTACACGCGCACGCAAGGAACTGTACGTTGCGCCGAGCAAGTCTCGTTGGCGCGAGAGGCTCGACTCCGGGCGTGTCTTTTATTCCGAGCGAAGACATAGAGAATTACAGGCATCCGTCGAAATCGGCCGGAACGGTGACATCGAACCAAGAGGGCTCGTCGGCACGGCAGAGTTTACGACCGCTGATGCTTTGGCCGCACAGGATTTTCTCGCTGCTGCCGCAAACTCTGTCACTGCTTATCATCTACAGATACTCCCAGACAACATGACTAAGTATGGCATTATATCGAACGAAGCTGGGACATGTGTCGGCACCATGTCAGCGAACTTCGCAAATGATATTCGAGAAATCTCAGCCGGATATGGCGGCATAACCTATGAGCTACCAAATCGAATCGACAATGTGCGAGCGCAAGGGTGTTCATCGATTGTACTGGCTCCGGAAGATAGCATTCTTGGCACCTTGAATGAGCCATGGGCGTCGTCTGGATTTGTGCTGACACCTAAAATTGCGGCATTCCCCTTTTACAGAACTGACAGGAGTTAGCGCTCATGCAGGACAAATCGCAGGACAGGGATGTCGTTGCCTGCCGCCTCGCCGAGGATCTAATCGGACCGCATGCTCAGAACGAGGAACTGACAGCGCGTCCCTCAGACGTCTATCTCACGGGCATGCTCTGGCCCCAGCGCACGGAAATGTCGGGGGAAGATGACGATCGTCTAGGAACGGCGGGCGCGGGCTCGGGAGAGGAGAGCGACGGAGAAAGCGATGCGGTCAGAACGGGGTCGATTCAGAAGCCTTCTGTGGCAGGCATATCGTTCAGCGCTGCATCAAGCGGTACACCGCAAGTGCGTGTCATCTGCAGCTTCGCCACCTATCGGAACGAAAGGCGCGACGATGTCGAGATCTGGGTTCGACAGCCTCACAGGATCGAAATTGCGGGCCTCGATCTGTCGCCCGGCCCGACGCGCGAGATTAAGCTTGCGGAGTGCCGTGAAGGGCTGCCCAACGTCTCACTTAGTATCCGATGCGTCAATGCTGGCGGCCACGTTTTGGCTACGCTTGCGCTCGTGAATTCGATCGTTCCAGAGCGGGACCGAAACGAGATCGAGGCCGCGTTGCTCTTTCAGACAGCGCTTCGGATAGAACCATGTGAAGGCACCCTGCTCGTGCCGAAGCCTCCTCGGCGCGCGACGTCGATGAACCAAGGGGGGAGGGGTGGGGTCGGCTTAGTCAGCGACGAGGAAAGCGGGGCACTGCTTTACAGGAACGTGGCGGAGTTCGCTGTCGGGCATGTCTGCTCAGGCGAGTGGGAAGCCATGGACCTCTCAGTCGGAGCGCGCCCCAGTGCACGTTGGGTTGGGACGACCTGGCTCCCGTCAGCCATCGTCGAAGGCGTCGATCCAAATGGTCATGCCTTCTTTTCGGAGCTTGGTAAGGAGAGCGACGCCTTCGATCCTCTTTCGGCTGAGGCTCTGGCTTACGCCGATATGGCAACCCTAGAGATGGGTCTCCAGTTCTTCTGCGACGCCTACGACCGCTGGGTAAGGATGCAGCGGAAGCGAACCGATGACGCGACGGATGTGAGTCCTGAACTGAAGTACGTCGCTGAGGCGCATCTCGCCCAATGCGAGGAAGCGCTCGGACGCATACGAGCATCAGTCGTCGAACTTGGGGCCAATCCGCGGCTGCGGCGAGCCTTTCAGCTGGCGAACCTAGCCATGCACCTGCAGCACTCGTGGGACAGTTCCAAGAGCCGCCACGGCCCTCTGCGTTGGCGCCCGTTCCAGCTGGGGTTCCTGCTTCTTAGTGCTCCGTCCTCTGTCATCCGCGAGCACAAGCACCGAGGAGTCATGGACCTCCTCTGGTTTCCAACCGGCGGAGGCAAGACCGAGGCATACCTAGCACTGATCGCATGCGTCGCCGTGTATCGCCGCCTCTCGGATGATCCGAATGACCACAGCGGTGTTTGCGCCCTCATGCGATACACGCTTCGCCTGCTCACGACACAGCAGTTCGCAAGATCAGCCGCGATGATCGTGGCCCTCGAGGCCATACGCTCCGGCCGAGTGGCGTCTCCCGACGGCTTGCCGCTTCAAGGCGACGAGCCGTTCTCGATCGGTTTGTGGGTCGGCGGAGACGCGACGCCCAATAAGCGCGCAATTGCATTTGCTTCCCTTCGAGGGTCATCGGAGGTGGCGTCCCCGAAGCAGCTCGCCCGGTGTCCCGCATGTGGCGAGAAACTGAAATGGTCGATGGCGAGCGCTGCCTCACCCGTTAACGCCGAATGCACGAACAGTTCGTGCAAGACGCGCGGGATTCTCCCCATCTTTACCGTCGATGAGGATGTCTACGACAATCGCCCGACATTGCTCATCGGAACGGCCGACAAGTTCGCGCAGATCGTCCGCGAGAAGAGAACCAACAGCCTGTTTGGTGTTTCGGAGGGTTCTCCGCCAGATCTCATCATCCAAGACGAGCTGCACCTCATCTCCGGTCCTCTTGGGACGATCGCAGGAGCCTATGAGGCAGCATTCGACCTGATGTTCGCGGCGCGTGGGCGCCGGGCAAAGGTCATTGGTTCAACGGCCACGATCCGCAGAGCGTCGGAGCAGGTATTAGCCCTGTTCGATCGCGAAGCGTTCCAGTTCCCGCCACCGGCGATTGATCATGACGATTCCGGTTTTGCAGTTCGTGATCAACGGCCGAAGGCGGTGGGAAGACGCTATCTCGGCGTCACGACGGCCGGTCGATCGGCAAAGTTTACATTGCAGGCTGTCGCCGGCTCCCTGCTTCAAACGGCTTTCGGAGCCTTCGGCGACAATGTTCGTCGGGACGCCTACTGGACGCTCGTCGGGTACTTCAACTCGCTTCGCGAGCTTGGAGGTGCGCTCGTTCTGATGCAGGACGACGTCACCGACAGTATCGCTCTCTATGCTGACGCACGGTCCGAAGAGAAAAGACCCCTCAGCAACGTTGAGGAGCTGACCTCTCGGAGGACACAGGAGGAAATCCGCGAGATGCTCGATCTCCTCGACATCAAAGTCGGCTCCCCAGGCGCAGTCGATGCGGTGCTCGCGACGAACATGGTCAGTGTCGGTGTGGACATCTCTCGGCTGGGACTGATGCTTGTCAATGGGCAACCCAAGACCATCGCCGAATACATTCAGTCCACCAGCCGCGTTGGGCGCGGAGAAGTGAGCGGACTTGTGGTCTCTGTCCTCAACAACGCCAAGGCGCGCGACCGGTCGCATTTCGAGGCATTCTGCAGCTGGCACCGCACCCTCTACAGGGATGTCGAAGCAACCAGCGTTACTCCCTTCGCGTCACGAGCTCGCGACAGGGCGTTGCATGCGGCGCTGGTGGCCGCGGTGCGTCATCTTGTTCCCGAAATGCTCGACTCACCCCACATGGAAGATGACGCAGAAGATTTGGCGATGGACCTCATCGACCTGATCGTCGCGCGTGCGAAGCGGATCGATCCCGAAGAGACCGCCGTCCGAAAAGAACTTGAACGGCGTCTCGACACATGGAGAGCAAGGTCCCCCACCGTCTACTGGAGCGACTACAAGGGGGGGAAGTCTCTTCTACAAAGCGCCGAGCGCGCTGCTGCTCGCCGAGCTGCCGGCCGAGACACGGGCGCAGCTTGGCCGACCCTTAACTCCATGCGGACCGTTGAGGCTGGAACCCCCTTTAGGATGGCCCCTGTCCTCAGGGCAAAGGATGATATGAATGAAGAATGACCTTCAGGATCTGCGGCGCAGCGCAGTTGTTTCGACGTTCGGCCCCGGCTCGGTGGTGGACTTCAGGGCGGGTGGAGGAGCCGTTTCGGGTATCGCCGCGGGACTCGAGGAATGGGATCGCTCCTTTCCTCCCGCTGGTCTAGCCCATCCGCAGGTCATCCGTGAAACACGCTTGCAGAAGAAGCTCGGTGTGAAGGGCTTCAGGACACCGCCTGTAACTCTCGAGCGGGGGAAGGACGACGATCCGGATATGAGGCGTCTCGTCGCCGTGCGTTTCCCGAAATGGCTGCAGTGCCCAAGCTGCGATGTCATTAAGCCGGAACGGCGATGGAAGAGCGATCCGGGCAAGGCCTATCGCTACTGCCCGACCTGCACGGAAAAATCCCATGGTGACAGCAAGGTCTTCGTCATTCCAGTCCGCTTCGTCATGGCCTGCAAGCATGGCCACGTAGACGAGTTTCCTTGGGACTGGTGGGTGGGGCATAAGCCCGATTGCTCGGTGTCGAAGCGAGACAATCCAGAACGTCATCCCGGTTTGATCCTACGGTCCGAGAAGCCCGGCCTTGCCGGCCTCATCCTCAGTTGCCCGAAGTGTGGCGCGCGCCGGTCAATGGACGGCGTCTTCTCCAAGAAGACATGGGAACGTGGTCCAAAATGCCAGGGGCATCGACCATGGCTGGCTGACGGCGATGAAACTTGCGGCAAGGAGCAGTACGCGGTTCAGCGAGGCGCGTCCAACCTGTACTTCGCGGTGACGGAGTCAGCCCTCAGCATTCCGCCTTGGTCCGACCGTCTTCAAGAGGTTCTGGGCGATTGGTGGAGCTCCCTCACAAGCCTCGACGACTTGTCGAAGCTGGAGGACTACATCGACTTCTTGGCGAAGGGTGATCTGGAGAGCATCCTCAAGGAGCTGGAAATGTCACCTGCAGAACTAGCGGAGGCGATCCGGACCCGCCTCACATCGTACGGACAGCTGCGAACCGACGACCTGCGCCCGGCCGAGTATCGACAGTTCGTCACCGAACCTGGCCGCAGTCGGACCCCCGACATCGACTTCGAGACCCGTAGAGAAGCCGTATCCTCGGAGATTGCTCCATGGATATCCCGAGTGGTTCGGGCCGTGCGCCTCCGTGAGGTCCGTGCCATCAAGGGGTTCACCCGGATCAATCCCCCTGGCGATCCGGACTCGCCCGAGGTGGCACGACTCTCCAAGGATCCGCTTGAATGGCTGCCGGCGATTGAGGTTCGCGGTGAAGGCATCTTCCTCGCACTGAATGAGGAGCGGCTGTCGACTTGGGAAACCCGACCTGATGTCGTTGCACGTGTCGCCGACTGCGAGGTTCGACACCAAGCAGACTGGAAGGATCGATACGGCGACGACGCGAAGCCACCTCAGGCGATAACCCCGCGATACATGCTCTGCCACACCCTCGCGCACGCGCTCATGCGCCAACTTACGCTGGAGTGTGGATACTCATCAGCGTCCCTCCAAGAGAGGATTTACGCCGAGACTGGCGATGAGCAGATGGCTGGGCTACTGATCTATACCGCAACACCGGACTCGGACGGAACGCTCGGCGGTCTCGAACGGCAAGGAAAGGCGGGTCGTATCGAGGGTATCCTGCAACGTGCAATCGACGCGATTGAGTGGTGCTCGTCCGATCCACTCTGCATCACAGACATGATGGGAGCGATCAACAGCTATTCACATTCAGTGTGCCACGCCTGCTGCCTTGCCCCCGAGACATCATGCGAAGCCTTCAACAGCTTCCTCGATCGCGCGCTCCTGACCGGTGACGGAGCGGGTTCGGGACTAGGATACTTCGAAGACATGCTTCGGAGAAGCTGATGGCAGTGCTCTGGCCAAGGAAGCTGCCCCGTTCGGTACTGGATGATCCGAGGCGCCGAGCGGAGGTTCGTGTATACGACCGCCTCGCAGAGGTTCTCGATGACAGCTTTCACGTCTTCTACTCGAGTCCTTGGCTTGGCACCGACAGGCTGGGAAACGAGAAGGATGGCGAATGCGACTTCCTTATCGCACACCCCGACCACGGCATCCTCGCGATCGAGGTCAAAGGGGGGAAAGAGATTTCCTTTGATCCGAAGGACGCTCAGTGGCGCAGCAGGGATCGTGGCAATTTCGTCCACAAAATAAAGGATCCAGTGGCGCAGGCACGAAGTGCAAAGCATGAGATTCTCAAACGCCTCAACGAGTCAGCCAGATGGCCAAGCCGTTTTATACATGCTGCTCATGGGGTAATCTTCCCGAGTGCTGGCTCACCCCCCGGCAACCTCGGAGCTGATCGACCGGCTCGAATTTTCTGCTGTTCACGCGAGTTTCAGCAAGGTCTGGGCGAATGGGTCGCCGACCGTCTGAAAGCAGGGCAACGGCCTGACAACTGCGAACCTCTCGGCCATGGCGGCATCGCGGCACTGGAAAGAATGCTGGCGCATCCCTTTACACTTAGCTTCCGCATCGGTGCCGCTCTCGCGGAAGCTGAGGCGGAGTTCCGCGTCCTTGAACCGTCCCAGTACCATGTCCTCGACATCATCGCTGATATTCAGCGGGCGCTCATCCGAGGTGGCGCAGGAACCGGCAAAACTTTGGTGGCCATTCAGGAAGCGCTCAGGTCGGCCGCTGCTGGGCGGAGGACCCTCTTGACCTGTCATAGTCGCCCTCTGGCAGCGAACCTCGAGCGGAAACTGAAGGATATCGAAAATCTTACGGTCGCCGGATTTCATGCGCTGTGTGGGCGCATCTCACGCCAAGCGGGTGTCCCGACCCCGTCCCACATCAGTGAACGGGAGCTCTACGAGACCGCACTGCCAAATGCGCTCTACCAAGCCATGGAGATCCAGCCTGCTCTCAAGTGGGACACGATCATAGTCGACGAAGGCCAAGACTTTCGCCCCGAATGGTGGATCGCGATTGACGCATGCCTGCGCCGCGACGGACACCTCCGTGTCTTCATGGACAGCAATCAGAGAGTCTACGAGGACGCTGGAAATGGAGTTCATGATCTAAGCGTGATCCCGGTTCGGCTTTCCCGAAACCGCCGTAATACGAAGAACATCCACAACGCCGCCTCAGTGCACTATTCCGGTCCTGACATAATCGCGGACGGGCCCGACGGTGTCGAGGTCTCTTGGATCAACGCCGACAATGCCGATGCAAAAGTCGAAGCGGCATACAGGGAGCTTCGGCGGCTCGTACTCAACGAGGAAGTGGCCCCTGGCGATATAGCAGTGCTTGTCAACGGGCCAGCCGCCCGAACGAGCTTTCTCGAAAGAAGTAGCGGAACAAGCATTCCACTTACAGATGCCGAAACCATGGCGCTCGAAGATGTGGTCGTGGATACCGTGCGGCGGTTCAAGGGTCTGGAACGGCCGGCAATAATTCTGATCGACAGCGGTGACGAAATGGAGCGTCGCGAACTTGCCTATGTCGCATTCTCGAGAGCGCGGTCCTATTTGTGCGTGGTGTGCTCCAAAGATGATGAGCGGTGGCTTTCAGAAAAGGAAAAGCGCGACGATTGATGCGCCCCAAATCGGCTTTCGTACGCAATTGGAGCAGTGAAGGCAGATGCAGAAGCCAGCTAAGCATTTGTTCAAATTCAATGGCCCAACAGCCTACGCCCTTCAGAACCTTAGGAGTGGCATGATTTATTGCCAGCATTATACCGCCTATAATGATCCGTTTGAATACTGGACAAGAATCTTCGAAGGGATTCCTGATCCAGAATGGGAACCCGAGCGATTCCTCGCGGCAGTAAGGGCTTGGGGATTCGATGTTAGAACAATCGCGCAAGCCAAAGCAGAACCCCTAATTTGGGATAACTTCAGGGCATATTTCGGTGAATGCCAGCACTATGTGCCGCCGTTTGAGGTGATGCGGCAGGGGATGCGTATAGCCTGCTTTGGTTCTGAGCAGAACGATCTGCTAATGTGGTCCCACTATGGCGATGGCCTCCGTGGTTTTTGCATCGTGTTCGACGAGAACTTGATCGCTGACGTTGAGCCAAAGGGCTATCTTCTCGACGTCGCCTATCTGGAAGCGCCCCCGAAGGTAGACAGCTTCGTTTACGGAATTGCGTGGGATCAAGACTGGTACAGTCAGACAGCGATTGACGAGACCAATGTCGCGATCAAATACCAAGGCAAGATGGGACTGCGAGAAGAATTGCAGATGTATGAAGAAGCTGGTGCGAATGCACTTAGGACGATGCGAGATATCTGGCAGCAGGTATTTGCCACCAAGCCTACTGAATGGAGCTATGAGAGAGAGCGACGTCTTCTGGTGCAGACTGAAAAGACAGACGACACACCTGTCTTTCGGAGATATCCTCATGAAGCTGTCAAGGAAGTTATTCTCGGAGAACGTATGCCAGAAGCTTACAGGTCCGAGGTTTTGGCCGTTTTGAAAACGAGCTACGCTGGGGTTCGAGTGAAGACTGCACATAGGGCACAAGGCATCTATACACTGATTATTGATTGAGCCTCACTCGCTGTCGCCGATTCTTTCAAGGACTGGACCTGCCCCCACATGTGATCCATGGTCTACGCAACTTTTCGGGCTTGGTGAGTTTGTTGGGTGATGGCAATCTGCTCCTCGCTATACCGAGTCTTCTTCACGGCACTGACCCTTCTCAGGGTTCAAAATGCCCAGAAAAGTTGGTTTGGACATGGATCAATTCAATGGGTCAGGATTACGTTGCCCGACCGTGGTCACTGGCAGTTCTGCGATTGATTCGCGAACGTGGAGAGTTGACGAAGCTAGCAAAAGCTTTGGCTCGTTGCCAGGTGATGGGCAACCTTGGTCTTTCAACGTCGGCCGTGTGACACGTTCGGGAGCGTTCCTCTCCCGATTGCTCGAGGCTGGTGTTGATGTCCGGTTCTGTGATCTGCCTCAGATCGAAGGGCCTACAGGCCGGTTCATCCTGCAACAAATGGTAGCGGTGGCGGAGCTGGAGGCCGGGTAGATCGGGGATCGCACCCGTAACGCATTGGCTAGTTAGCGAGCTTGGTATGAAGGCTTGACTGATGAGCAACAGGCAGCGCTGGCTGCGAATGGCAAGAGCATTCGCCGTGGCAACCCTGGCAATCTGAAGAATGCTGAAGCTGGCCGGATGAATGGCTGGGCCGTGAGGGCTAAGATTGCTAACAGTTGCACCTCAGACCCGCTTCCGATCATCGAGGAGCTGAAGGGCTCTGGGGCTGTTTCGCTCCAGCAGATTGCAGCAGGCCTGAATGCTAAGAGGATCAAGACGGCGCAGGGTGGCGAGTGGAGCGCCGTGCAGATGCAGCGGGTGATGGAGTGCGCTACCTGAGCTTACGGCGCCCTCAGTCCCAGGACAAAGCAACTAAAAGAGAAAGCGCCATTTAGGCGCTTTCTCTCATTCTCGATCACTCAGAACGGAGGCGAGTTGTGGCTTAGCGAAGCTCCCAGATGCCTGTGCTGCCGATCTTTCTGAGCTGGCCCCTATCCTGGAGTCTCTGTGCCGCCCATCTCATGTCATACTGCCAAGTATAGAACAGATCACCGCTGCGACGAAGATCGCTCTCATGATTATCCCAGATGTCTTTCGCCACTTCTGTGATGCGCGCCCTTCCTCCTCGTGTTTTCAGCGAGTTATAAACCCAAGGTTCAAGATCTGACTTGCCTGCCACTTGACTGTCTCCTGCTCGTTCTATCCTTGCCTCAAAGGGAGTCCCAGATAGCAACTGTGCTTTTCGGGGATTTGCTTTAGCGTCGCGGATTGTTGACGCGACACTTCTTTCGGTTGTCTTTGCTGAAGGAAATTTAATCCTAACCAAGCTTGCAATGTCCCGATACGAGGTTTCGGGATGCTGAACCACAAGTGAGAGGATCTCCCGCTCGATTGGTCGAAGACTCGCAAATGGATCATCTTGTGCCGGTTCCCCAAGGTCCCCGTCCAGATCACCCTCCAACGCAGTGATTAGGAGACTCAGTTGCTCTTGGATTTCCCGCAGCCTCTGTACGATAGCGCGGCTGTTCAGGGCTCTCTCCTTTGCTGTTGCTTCCAATGAGATTATGGGTAGATACCATATCGGTTGCAAGGGGAAATGTGGGTTCTACCCACGTTGGATATGGGGTGACAGAGCGCGTGGCGCGGTACCATCAAGAGCGGCCTAACCAAGAGACCTTGAGCTTGACGGGATCTTGATCTGCTTGCGATCCAAGCCAGCTGCTGGCTTTTTGCCAGCCATACGACTCCTGCTCTCGAGGACGATATCAAGTCTGATGTGCTCATTCTCAGGCACTGGATTGACTCGGAGGCAGTACACTCGAGGCTGTTGCAGCCTGATCATCGAGAGGATCTCATCGGGACCATCCGCTTGGCGCATAACCGAGATCAGATCAGCAAAAGCATGCAAAGTTGGTGGAGGTCTTCACGCCTAGGATCGAGTAAGGGTGATGCCGGAGACCATACGCGGGCAGGGCGGCAGCGGGGCTGGGGGGCCTTGTGAGATGGATTGCAAGAGCTTGAAAACGGCGGGGCTGTCGGCAAGCAGTCCCACCATCCCACATATCAGAGCCTGCCCACTCGGCTTACAGTACGGCGTCTGCTGAGGGACCTTGAGGTTGGCTACCGTCTCTACGTGAAGAGGCTTCCAAGTCGCCCTGACATCGTAATGAAGGAGCGAAAGAAGATCATTGAGGTAAGGGGCTGCTATTGGCATAGGCACCCTGAAGCCGGTTCGCGTACACCCCCAAGAGCCGTCAGGAGTTCTGGGATACGAAGTTCGAGGCCAATGTCAGCCGTAATCGGAATAACGAAAAGACTCTACGTAACAGTGGATGGGACCTACTCACGGTCTGGGAGTGCGAAGCCTCTGACGCTAATGTGCTACGTGCGAGGCTCGCAGAGTTCGTAGGCGTGAGTGAGGATTTACGTGAAGCCGGTCGGAAAAGGTGTCATCGGAAGTAAGCTGGCAAGGCTACAGTCGGGTGAACCCCCGCGGGTCCTTGATCTGTTTGCCGGATGCGGCGGCATCTCCTTGGGCTTCCAAGCCGCCGGGTTCCGCGTAGACGCGGCGGTCGAGATCGACGAGATCGCGGCGCGTACTCACGCCATGAACTTCCACGGAGACCTCGCCGAAGCAGCTTTCGAGCAGCACGCGCGTCCCCGTGACATCACCTCCATTGAGCCCGACGAGATTGCATCAGAACTGGGCCTTGGAGACGTGGAGAATGCGTTCGATGTCGTAGTAGGTGGTCCGCCCTGTCAAGCTTACGCCCGAGTTGGCCGGGCGAAGCTCCGAGAAGTCGCCGACCATCCCTCGGCCTTCAAGGTGGACCCGCGAGGAAACCTGTATCTTCGTTACCTCCACTACGTCCGAGCCACGAAGCCTCTCGCCATCCTCGTGGAAAATGTTCCTGATGCGCTGAATTATGGCGGGCACAACGTCATGGGGGAAATCGCCGAGGTGCTAGACGATCTCGGGTATGTGGCGCGCTACAGCCTCATCAATACTGCTTTTCACGCGGTTCCGCAGATGCGCGACCGCGTCTTCCTTGTGGCCGTACACAAGGACCTTGGCACCGGTATTGAGTTCCCAAAGGCATCCCGGCACCTGACGCTGCCATCAGGGTACGAGGGTACTCGTTCGGTGGCGCTGAAGTTACTGGACCTTTTTGCTGAAGGCCATTTCGTGGAGGCCGATCACGGCACACCGGACCTGCCTGGACCCGTTACATGCGAGGAGGCGCTCGGAGATCTTCCACCAATCACCCTTCACCTTGAAGGCAAGTTGCGGCGTGGTGCTCGCCGGTTCGATCAGCCCATACCCTATCCGAAGCGCCGGAAAATTTCGCAGTATGCGCGAGCGATGCGAGATTGGCCGGGGTTCGAGGCTCCTGCAGACGGGCTTCGAGATCACGTTATCAGGTATCTGCCCAGAGACGGAGCGATCTTCAGCGCCATGCCGCACGGGGCTGAGTATCCGGCAGCCCACGCGACCGCAGTGAGGCTCTGGGAAGAGCATGTGAAGTCGCTTGAGCATTCGGGGAAACGTCTTTCCGAGAAGGAGAAGCTTAATCTCCACCGAGCGATGGTCCCACCATATCCGGTGGGGAGTTTCCCGAACAGGTGGTGGAAGCTCCGCCCCGACTTCCCATCACGCACGCTGATGGCGCACATTGGCAAGGATACCTACTCGCACATCCACTACGATAGCCAGCAGGCTCGTGTGATCAGCGTACGTGAGGCTGCGAGACTCCAGAGCTTCCCGGATGGATTCATTTTCTGCGGAACGATGAACCCAGCTTATCGTCAGATCGGGAACGCCGTTCCGCCGCTCATGGCGATGAGATTGGCAGATCAGATTATGCTTGCACTGCGCGCAGCCACTGCTGGTGGCGCAGCCATGCGAGTCGCCGTGGCTGCTGAATGATCACTCCTCGTTCTCGTCCTCTTCATCTGGGACCTCGATGAGAGCCGGATCGGACCACATGCCGAAGCGCTCTGGCGAGATCGTGTAGCTATCCGGGATAATGCCCTCGCCGAGCGAGGAAACCGCATCCGTCACGGTTTGTGCGAACGGGCGGATGTCCTTGCTGATCTTGAGCTTGGCAGAGCTATCAGCCAAGTCGAAGAGCCGGTACAGGTCCGTACGAATCGCGCCGAGGGCTGCGGCAGCTTCAATCTCCCCCTGGGAAATGTGTAGCGGACGGTCGAACGACGCGCTGGTGGATTTCACTTCGACTCGTACTGTGGTGCCGTCCATTTCCTCGATCTCGAAGTCCCACGGGTTGATCGCGTTCTTCTCGGACATCCAGACGACTGATTTCAAACGTCCTGCGGTTACCTCTTGCTCCAGCCAGGCGTTCAGCAGTTCCTCACCTGCACGTCCCAATGCTTCGGCTTTTCTCCGGGCGTCCTGAAGTGCCTCCGCTGTCATGCGGCGCGGGGAGGGAGCTGATCGAAGTCGCCGCACCGCAGCAGCGGAGCCAACAGATGCTTCTTCAAGCGCTTCATCCAGATCCGTATCCAGGAGTTCCCGGATGGGGTGGTTCGGCGGAGCTGTACTTCTAACGATTTCGGCCAGTACATCCCGGGATATCGGCTTCATGCTCCTGTTGTTGATGGCAGCGAGGACCTCCGACCGCAGTGCCATATCGGTGGGCTCGGCTTGGCTCAGCAACACGATCCACACTGCTGTAGGTACGGCATCGCCCTCGAAGGCCAGGACGGCAACATCATCGGGCTGTAGATCGTGGTAGCGCCCTTGCTCGTCATCGGGATCATCAACGGTCTCCCCGTTGAGCCTCCAGTTCTTCTGCGCCGCAGTCTTTGGGAGAATCTTGCGTGACACAACTTGGGGGATGGACCGTCCGCCCGGTCCGTAGATGGTTACAGGGAGGAGAAACTGCGCAGGAGTTCCGCCCGCGCTGATCCTCGCCGCAACCGCCGGTGCCGCCGGGAAAAGAACGTCCACGAAGACATTTCTGCTGAGGTTCAGCGCTTTCTGATTTCCGACGTTCTGCCGTTGGAAGTGGTACTCGAAAAAAGTCAGGTCTGATCGACGAAGTTTTTTGATGGCGAAAAGCAACGCAGCCCCCGTTGTTGGTCTACCCCGAAGTTTTGCCTGACTCCGGTTCCTTCCGCCATTCCGTAAGTGAAAACTGGTTCTCCTCATAGCTGGGGAGTACTGCGGCTCAGCAGCGGTCTCATTCCCGCGCCGGTCCGAGATGGGTATACCTGTCGAGCACGGCGGCCGAGACACCTTATCGCGCTGGAGCATCAGGCCCAGAAGCGGGTTCTACATTCGGGATCCATCCGATGCTCACTTGCTTGAACGAGCGCATCGTTATTGCAGAAAACCGCGTCCGCTTTTCGGCTCGATGAGCTAGCCGAAAAGCATACGGTAGACGCGCATCCGCGATACCCCAGTGACCCTAGCAGTTCCCCAGTATCTTTCCTTGGCTTTACAGGTCGATGGCGGCGTCGCAGTCAACGCCTCTCTTGCTGCTATAACATCAAGCGGCCTGCGACTGAAGCACACGGGCCTTCTCCGCACAGTTTGCGAGCAAGCTGTCGGCCTCAGTACTTGATAGAGCCTCAAACAGTACACCGCCACCATCGCGGTTGAGCGCGATCATGAAGTCTCGGAAGGTCCGCTCCGTTGCTGTAATCCACGGATAGATGCGCATTGCCCTGATCACAGCTTGTGCCAGAGGTCTGCGGGCTGCCGTACCGATTCGTTCGACAAAGTTGCTGCGGATGTCCGCAGTTTTCAGAATCAGCCTGAGCGCATCCTCGGGATCGTGTGGATCTGCGATTGATGCAATGTGCATGTTCCACCACAGTCTCGACAATGCATTGTCATCGCGGATGCCTGTCCGCCCCGAGGCAAACATGTGAAGCCGGACAGCGACATCAAGCTGTTCTTCCGACTTTCCGGTAAGCCAGCGCGCACGGCTGTAAGCGAAACCTTCAACATGCGTCAAGCGGGTCCAGACACGCTCCTCTCTGGCGAGCGCGGGTGTCATGCCCTTGAGTGCATTATACACAAGCAGAGAGTTCGTGATGTCAGCTTCAGCAGTTCGCGCTGTTCCGTCCAGTGCGGCCAGTGCATCGCTATCGATTTCTACTGAAGCTGTCTCGATTGCCCAGCCGTTCTCACGTTCAAGGTCGAGGAAGTCGCCTGACGAGTACCGGTCGCGGTTTGCCGTTACTTGGGCGCGCAGCTCCAACAGCCTAGCTTCCGACAGGAATTTGAGCGGTTCGGTCGCCATTATTCTCCCTCCCGTACAAGATCTGACAGAGTGCTCGCTGGGCTGCCGAGCAGCATCTGAGCGTTTTCAAGAATCGACGTCTCCGCAGTCGGATCGACACCTTTTGCGTCACACTTGGCTATGAATGGCTGGTACCATCGCCAGCCATCATATTGGCCGAGCCCCCCGCGCAGGCCGTCGAGAACCTCCATCACTGCAGGCAGGTAGACCGCGTTCATCACCACCGGACGGCCCTTGGTCTGCTCCCGCAGCAGACTGATCGTCTCATAGGTCTTCGGCGCAACAAGAATGGTGATACGATCACGCTCCAGCTCTACCTGAATCCTGCCCTCCGGAACGTCGGGGGACCGATCGAGCTCGAAGATGCTTTCGATAGGTGCGAGCTTCGCCTGACCGACACTTATGATGAACTCGTCGCCCACTGCTATGATGTCGCCCTTTTCAAGTGATACCGGGGGAGCGAACTCAGGGTGGATTGTACCAGGGTCCCAGGCGTCGAGCGCATTCTCAAGCCAGACTACGGGGCGCAGTGAGACACGGTTTATCAACGAGCCTGCAGAAAAATCGGTGCGCCCTCCGGGCCAGGTGAGGCGCCGGAGCTCTGTATAATAGGTGTCCTCGCACCGGACAAAGCAGCCCACCGACGCCCGACCGGTAATCACCAAGTCCCTGATTGCCGCCTCTGTCAGTCGGATCTCATAATCAAGGATAAGTGCTCCGGTAGACGGATTCTCATGGGCTTTGAATTCCGCGTCGAATTCGCCGGTCGTGAAATCCCCGGTCACTGGGCTCAGCACAGGATGCGGAAACCTCATATCGTCGGAAAATCTCATGCTCCTGCCTCCGCGGTTTCACGAGTTACAGCGATGATCTCAATCGGGCCATCATAGGAATCCTCAAAGGAGACTGTGACGGAGCAGCGCTCTCCTTCACTGACCTCGAGCTTAACGGCACCTCCCTTGAGAGTGCCGCTGTCCGTCCCTGTCAGGACCAGCTGCTCCGGCGCGTTCACGCCTGTCGCCTGCACGCTCAGCTCAATGCTTCCGCCAGCCTCTGGGCTGAAGTGAAGCACACGTGAGCGCGGCCTACCTGCCGCATCCCGCCGGATGCGGTTACGGACATCCCTCAGCTCAACCACCTCGCGGTCCCCGCGTGCGCCTATACCTCCACTGCCCGACCCAGTTGCTGTACCGGCACCTCCACCGTTGCCGCTCGTCCCCGAGCCTGTCGCACTCCGGCCGCCCTGATGGCCGCCCGCCGGCATCTGGGCCTGCCGCTTCTGTCGCTTGCGGCGGGGAACATCATACGTGTACTTTTCAGGGTCGTTCTCTGCGTCAGGGTCGGACGGCGTGTCCGATTTCCCAGGTTCCGCGAAGAACCGGCCGAGTTCATCAAGGATTACAGCTCCTTCGTGCTTCACACCTGTGGTCTCGCGGATTAGGTCACGCAGCTGTTTCCCAAGCTTCCGCATGGCGGCTTCAGCTGCCCCGCGCTTTGCCGGGTCTGAAATCCGTTGCGCCGAAAAACCGTCATGTGCCGGATTTTCGAGCTTTTTCAGCAGTCTGCCGGCACCATCATCTACGGGCTCCACGAGAACGACGAAGTCGCGTGACCCCGGGAAGCGCGCCAGCGCCTGCCCGAAATGCTTTAGGCTGTCCGTGATGAGCATGCCGTTTCTGATGAAACCGACACGCCGCGGCATACCTTCTTCGATGAGAATCCGGACCCGCATCTGTCCGAGACCGGAAATATTGAGAATCTGCTCGTCGGCATTCGCCGATACGAGACAGCGGTAAAGCTGCTCAGCGAACTCGAGGTCTGAGAGATGCCCCGACCTATCTGCGGCTGCCCGGATATCCTCTCGTGAGAGCAGGCCCTCGAGCGTGTTGCGGTTGATATGGATCTTTCCGGATGCCACCTCGAAGATCATTTCCTCGCGGTGTACTGCGCAGAAGAAATTAGAGACCAGAGAATACGTCATCCTCTCTGCCCAGTCGTCCGTCTCCCGGAAGCCCATGCAGAAGATAGAGGTGCCGGTCTCGGTCCGGCTCATCCAAGCGGGGACCAGCGTACCGTCGGTAACTGCACGGAACTTGTCCGGATTGCCCCAGTAGCCGGTGGCACGGCGTGGAACGCCACCGGCATCAGTGTGCGAGACAAGTTTCACCTTGCCTTGTGCGGCAAAGATCCCTTCAGCGCTGTCCGGATCCTCGTAAACAGTTGAATAGAAAACCGTCTGCAGGTCCGATACAGCAAAGGAGGCATTCTTGCCGATCCCGAAGGAGCCACCGGATGTAGGGCTCTCCTTTGTGCTCACCCCTGTCGCCTTGAGCAGGGAGTGGAACGGGGTTCCTAGGCGGTCAGAGGGGCCTGTCAGCCCCTTTGTATTGTAATCAGCGATAGCCAGCACTGGGATCTGCGGGCTGTTCATGACTGCGCAGGCATTCGTGAAGAACTCGGCATCCTTCTCCTGCTCTGCGGCTGCGGCACAGGCTATGAGCGTGTCTCTCAAACGGTCGTAACAGGGAAAGTCGCTATGCGGGACCTGAAACAGGTTGAATGTCATGCGGACAGGAAGCTTCTCAGCAGCGTCGCGTGAATTCTGACCGGCCTCGCGGGCACAGCTGGCGTAAGGAGCGTCCCTGAAGGTTTCGATGCCGGCGTCGCCTAAACCTTCCTCTTCGCCCGCTTCGTTCTTCAGAAATTCAAGGACCGGCTTTGTCATTCCATCCCTCTCCTCTGACTAGAGACACGCAGCGCATGCGGCTCAAAGCTTAAAATCCGCGGATCCGCTGCTGTCACTCTCTCCGAACCGTGACTTGGCGAGCTCGAGCTCGCGGTGCAGCGCCCGGAAAATTTTCTTAATGTCCTCGTCTGTGAAACTGTAGGCGGCTCGATTGGACAGGTTTCCAATGAGACGAATGTCCTTGAGGGCGCGGTTAACCCGCCCCTCTGCAAGCCTCACGAAGTTCGCTCTCTTCTCATCCATGTGCAACATTTACGCTCCCTGCGCAACATTTTCTATATGTACGAACAAGGACGCGCATAATTTTGACGTGTTTGATATGAGGAGCTCATTTATGTCCCCTTTGCTTCCAGATCAGCAGCATGTTGACCCTATGCCAAAGGCGGGCACGCTTGGCTAAAAGGGGAGATCGAAACCCGCTCGGAGACGTCAACCCAGTGGTCGGAGCGGCTGTAGGGCAGGACTTGGGTCGTGTGATAGCTGGCGCGGGTTGAGCCTGTCCGGACCGATCTGCTGGCTCGATGCCGCGTCCGCCTTGCTATTATGTTTCATGCGTTCCGCCGCATGTCACCCTCGGCAGCGGCGCTGTCAGTGTTCGCATTGATGTGTTTGAGATGAACAGGAGCGGCTGGAGCGAGGGTAAAGGTATCTGCTAGCTTTTCGGCAAAAGGGCGCTGGGCGCCGATCTCCAAGTTGTTGACTGCAGCTGGAACACCATTCCTGATCAGCCCAATCCGTTTGGCAGCTCACATGGGCTCAGGTGCGCACGGATATGAGTCCATGGGACGTCAAGTCAGGAACGCAGCATGGCGCCGGCTGGTTCATCCCGAGGGTTAACCAATGTATCTCGGCCGACTTGGCCTGTTCTTCAGAGCGCGGGCATGAGCGGCATCGGCTCGTAATCTTGTATTAAGGAGTAGAGATGGTGGATCGTATCTCAAAAAGCCGGCGGAGCGAGAATATGCGGCGCATCCGATCCCGGGATACGCAGCCTGAGCTAGCGGTGCGCAAGGCTCTAACCGCGTTGAAGGTCCGATATCGCATCCACTATCGCCAGCTACCAGGAACTCCTGATATTGCTATTCCCCGGTTGAAGCTGGCGATCAATGTTCATGGCTGCTTCTGGCACAGACATCCAGGCTGCCCAGACGCTACGATGCCCAAGACCAACACCGAGTTCTGGGAGACGAAGTTCAGCCGGAATGTGGAGCGGGATGCAAGGAAGCGGGAGCAGCTGGAGGCTCTCGGATGGAGAGAGCTTGTGATCTGGGAGTGTGAAACGGAGCACCCGGAAGAGCTGCGGGAGCAGCTTTCGGCTACGATTAACGCGTATTCACAGGAAATGAACGCGTAATAATTGAAGATATTTGATACTTGCGGGGCCGCACCGTACACAGACTCTGGGGACTGAGGGAAGTCGAATGCGGGACGCAGATCTCAAGTTTAAAGAGCTTGCGGAGAAGCGCGTTCGCCGCGCCGCTAAGGAGCTTCAGCTCATAGGGAATCTCGGGAATCGTAGCAATTACCGATACGAGGAAGAGGACGTCCGCAAAATTTTCGCCTATCTGGAACGGGCGCTGCGGGAAGCGAAACGGCGGTTCGAAGTCAGTTCAAGAAATCGCGAGACCGACGAGTTTTCGCTGTAGAGATGGGGGATGCAGTTGCAGCTTGAATGGATTTTTGATCGTGCGGGCCCGTCCGGTCAGAAGACAGGCGGTAAGCCGGTCGACCAGATTGTCGGCAACAAGATTTCTTCTTTGGCGCGTGAAGTAACGCAGAACATCAGAGATCAGTGGCTGCGTAACGGGACACCGGCCCAAGCTCGTTTCTCGTTCATCCGACTATCCGGGCGGCAGAAGACCTCCTTTCTTAAGGCTATGAACTGGGAGGAGCTGGCTGGGCATATCGATGGTGCTGTCGAGGCCGGTGGCCGGTCCCCGATCTCAATCCAGCTGAGAGATGCCGCGGATTCGATCCGGTCTGAAGATCTTCTCCTTCTCAGGATCGATGATTTTAATACGCGTGGCCTGCTCGGGGGGGAGGACGAGGACGGCACCAATTTCGTCAATCTCTGTAAGAACGACTATATCACACCCGAAACCGGTGGGCGGGGTGGCAGTTATGGTCTCGGCAAGGGCGTACTTCACCGGTTCTCTTCAGTCTCGACAGTTCTGTACTCATCGTGGATTGACGGTCCTGTCGACGGTGAGCCTACCGAGGGGCTGCGGCTCTTCGGGCGTACCCAGCTGATTAGTCACGCGGTCGGTTCAAAGCGCTACAATCCGTCCGGCTGGTTCGGTGAGCGGAGGGCTATCAGAGGTGCCGGAGCCCGCGCTGAGTCCGTTTGGGGGCAGACAGCGCTCTGCCGCCGTCTTCATCTGGATCGGGATCCTGCGGATGGCACCGGAACATCAATTCTGATTGTGGGATTCTTTGATGCCGCCAGCGGGTCGAATGCTCAGCCCGACCCCTCAGTGGCTGCAGAAGCGCTGAAGACCGAGATCGAGAAGTGGTTCTGGCCGAGTATCTCGGTCACCCCCGCGTCCCTTGAGGTCGAGATCCGTGTGATCTCCAATGGCCGTATCCTTCAGTCCGAGATAGTTGATCCCGCTGCGCGCTGGGCTCATTTCATCCGGGCGTACGAGGGGCGGGCAACATCACCCACGGCTGAAGCAGAACGCCAGCTCGCTGAGGGGCGGATCGCAATCAGTGTGCCCGAGCGGCGCGTTCCGCCGGCACATAGAGGTTTCCAAGGATCTGCTGCACTGCGGGTTGCGCGGGTTCCGGAAAGCATGCGCGGGCAGCTTGATGAGCTCGATCGCGTTGCGCTGGTGCGCGGCTTCGGAATGGTTGTGAAATACCTTAAACCGAAGAACCGGCCGCTGAGCACTCTACCGTTTGCGGCAGTTCTGAAGGCCGGCACTGCCTCCGGCTCAGGGCCTGATTACCAGTATGTTGAGGAGTTCCTGCGTGCGTGTGAGCCGCCCCTGCACGACGAATGGGTTCACGACACGGACAGTGTCCGCGCCAGTTACAAGGCCGGTGCCCGACAGTCTCTCCAGGCGCTGCACACGCAGATATCCGATCGTATTGTTGACCTGTGCGGCATACCGGATTCAGCCAAGCAGCCGGGGCCTGCGCTCTTGAGCCGGCTGCTGCCATTCGGGCGCTCGGGTAAGCCAAGTGATCAGAAACGCGCCATCGTCATCCGGGATGTCGACGCCGTTCTCGAAGCATCCGGATGGCGGATCAGGGGGCGTGTTCTGAACGCAAAAGCCGGTGCAGCGGACTGGGAGTGCTCTCTTGTCTTCTTTCTTGATGCCGAGCAGGGACGCGGTGAAACCCTTGCTTTCACGCAGCTGGATCTGTCGTCCGGGACGGTGGTGGAGCTGACGCCATTCGGGAAAATTCGAGTCCCGGCTGATGAAAAGGAAATCGAGTTCGAGGGGGTTCTGGATACCGCGGGGTATTCACTGACTGAACTCAAGCGCATCAGACTCAGATACGGGTCATAGAAGAGAGTATGCAGTGGCCAGTACGTTTTTCCCCTATAAATCGTCTGACGATGTCGGGCTGTCCCTGACGTTCAAAGGGGCAGCGCCTGTCGAGACAGGTGATCTGTTCGACCTCAGCCGGGTCCGGCCGTCCAAACCGTTCAGCATCGAGATCAGTGTCCTGCTCAGCGGCAAGGCTCTGCAGAAGGTGCTGCATGCATCCGAGCTCAGTGATCCGCCGGTAGAGGTTGTCGTGCGGGTGTCCTCGCTCACCAGCCGACGCCGGTTTGTAGTGCCTGCTCCGAAGAGCGGCCATTCCTACCGCTGCACGTTGAGCATCAGGCCGGATGACTGGACGGGTGATATCACGATTGATGCAGCCGCTGTACGGAAATCCGGCGCGAGCAATCTGCCGGTAGGGTTCGCGGCGGACAAAGGCGCACAGGTAATGTACGTCTCTGCCCCCAAGACCATCCGCTTGGACTCGGCGGGAGAGGTGTCCGGCAGTGGCCTCGATGTCCTGTGGGAGGATTTTTCGGATCCGAATTCAGGCCTGTCCGCCTACAAAGGCCAGCTGTTCGCGCTCGATGACACAAATGACCTACCCAGGGTCAGGCTCAACTCCTCGCTGGCTCCGCAGGTTGTTCAGGTTCTGAATCTGGAGGGGCCTGGAAGTCCCAATGCGCCCCTCCGCGATATGGCACACTCGCTGATTGCACATTCTGTCATCGCGGCTCTGTTGTCACGCACACTTCTGCAGGTCCGCAAGGACGCATCGCTGGATCAGCTGCAGGACTGGCAGCAGAAGCTCTTCCGGGATGCTGCTTCTCATCTTTTCCTCGATGACAGTCCGAGTGATCCCGTCGCGCACCTGTTGAGTGAGATCAGTGATGACGAAAGCTTCGGGCAGGTCCTAGTATTCCGGGTTCCGCTGGCGGCGCAGTCAATGTCTAAGCTCGGCATTTCCACACGCCGTGCTCTGATCGAGGCTGCCAACAATGCGTGAAACCCTCAAACTCTTTCCCGACGATCTGACGGCAGATGAGATCGCGCGGCATGTGCTCGACATCTCGCACATCCGGGCAGTCCCCATAACAGAGAAGGCTGATCTGTCCCTGATCAATGACGCGTTGTCATCCGGAGAGGATAGTGCGTCACGCACCGCTCTGGACCAGGTTCTGGTCGAACCTGTGCACAGAGCCCTTGCGCATCTGCCCCGCACATTGCTGCTCCGGCCCGGCCTGTGGCACTATCTTTGCATGGAGCGGTACCGGGATCTGGTCTGGGAGCGGTGGTGGTCGGGGCTCCGGCCGGGCAGCGTCGCAGAAATGCTCTCCCGGCCCGCGAAGATCAGGCGCTTCGGGTGCCGCCCATCCATGAATGGCATGGCGCGCAATGCGCTCGCCCGCCTCTTCTGGGCCGGAGAGACACTCCGGTCGCCCGATGGTGACTACTCGCTTGCCCGGCAGGTGTTCACCATGCAGGAGACCCACCAGCAGGTCTTCGACAACACTTTCGGACTCGCCCCGGGTGTGGCCCGTGCCTTTGTCGCAGCTGCTCAGGGGCGCAATAACGAGGAAGTGCAGCGGATGGGCAAAAGTCTCAATCTCTTCGGCTCCACGATCATGCTGGACTATCTGGATGAGAGTGATGTCGCAGCCCTCCTCGCATAAGGCATCGAGAACTGTGAGAATTAAACCCGTCCGTCAGGATAAGCTGACGCTTCCGCCGCACTCGGAGAGCTGTTCGCTCGAAGAACTCCGTATGTATGCCAACGGCGCCCAGAGGCCGCTGGCAATAGACCTGTTCTGTGGTGCTGGTGGTCTGAGCCTCGGTCTTAAGCTTGCCGGCTTTGATGTCATTCTCGGCGTCGACAAGGATGTGAATGCAGTGGCTTCACACCGGGCGAACTTTGCCGGGGCATCTGTCCAAGCGGATCTCAGCAATCCCGATGAGCTGGAGAGATTGAAGGGTCATCTGCGCGGTCTGCCTGTCGACCTGATTGCCGGCGGGCCGCCGTGCCAGCCTTTCTCACGAGCTGTCAAATGGAAGGAGCGTGAAAGAACTGCGCTGCGGCCTTCCTCCGATAAACGGCGGGAGCTCTGGAAGAGCTACGTCGATATTATTGATACTGTAAGGCCCAAATTCGTTCTCATGGAGAACGTGCCTGACCTCGCGACCAGAGGCGACGGTGTTGTTCTGCGGCAGATTATCAGTTCCCTGGAGGCCCTTGAGTACAGTGTCCATGTGAAGCTGTTCTACGCATGGGAGTTCGGCGCTCCGCAGCACAGGCGTCGTCTTTTTCTGGTCGCTCACAGACACGAGCTGGACTTCGAATGGCCCCGGATCAGTGCTCGGCGGAGCACGCGGAAGCGCACGCTGCGCGATGCGATCAGCGATCTTCCTCCCCTGCGGGGTGGGTGGGATGAAGTCTGCGGAGCCTATGATGGTCCGGAAACGCCGCTTCAGCGATGGTACCGCCGGGAAATGTCCGAACCCGAGGTCTTTGACCACCGTACACGCGCGGTCAGGGAGGATGACCGCGAGGCGTTCCTGCTGCTGAAGCCCGGGATGAGGTACGGTGAACTGCCTGAACACCTGCTCCGGTACCGGACCGACAGCTTTGACGACAAGTACAACAAGCTGCCGTGGAACGAGCCCTGCCGCACGATTACAGCGCACATCGCCCGTGACGGCTACTGGTACATCCATCCGGAACAGCCCCGGACACTTTCGATCCGTGAGGCAGCCCGCGTCCAGACGTTCCCCGATCACTTCAGGTTCTCGGGGCACCCGAGTCATGCATTCCACCAGATTGGGGAGGCGGTCGCTCCGCTTGTCGGCCGGGGGCTCGGTCGTGCCATCATAAGGGCGCTTGAGCGCTCGGACCGCGGTGAGGTATCCGCCGGCGCGAAGGCACCGTCGGCTCTGAGGGAAAAGCTGACAACCTGGATCCGTGTGGCGGATCCCGACGTTTTGTCGGCTCCCTGGCGACAGGAGGAGAGTGACTGGCTTCATGTTGTTGGTGAGATCGTTTTCGGTGAGCTGAAGCCGAAAGTCCGCCACGCCTATTGGGACAACTGCATGAATGCCTGGCCGAATCCCGGCAGCTTCTGCAGGGACCCGGATCCTGCTGGACTGCTCCGTCCTCTGGGACAGCAGGGCAAGCTCTCAAAGCTCCGGCTCATTGCCGAGCGTCTCAACCGAGGGCGGAAGCTCAGCCTGGATCTCCTGCGTGATGCGGGGTTCCCGGAGACGGAAGCCCAGAAAATTCTGGCCCTCTGCGACCAGTCTGATGAGCGCCCGCCGCTCACACAGATCGTCCGGGTAGCCAGCCGCCTGCTGGGCGAGCTCATGCCCGCTTCAAACTTCGCCCGGCAGATCCTTGTTTCGCGGATTGTCGGCCACGATAGCGCGAATCTGGCCTACATGGCCCTCCTCGAGATCGGCGATACTGTCTGTCAGACGTTGAAACCCAAGTGCAGCCGGTGTCCGATGTCGGACACCTGCGAATATGCCCGGACCCAAGCTGATACTGGGATGGAGCAGCAACCGCTTCCTGAGGTCGCCTGACAGGGAAGCTTGTTATTGCCCCTGACCATGGTTGATGCATTCTGTCGCAGTTCCAGTTTTTTCGTGTAAACGATTGCAAAAAACATCTTCCCGGCGCATCGGGGGGCTTTTCATAACCCCTCCGATCCGAATACCTTCTTAGCAACAAAACTGGCGGGGGGTCCGCCTGACGGTACTGGCTCACTTCAGAGCTTGACCCGGCATGGTCGGATATTGTTGCGAATGACTGAGCGGCGGGTTGCTCCGAAAGCCTCTTCTCTGATCGAGGCAATGCGGGACATCGGATACTCTCTTGAAACCGCTCTGGCTGACATCATCGATAACTCGATAACAGCTGAAGCCGGCAAGATCCGGATCCTTTTTGATGCACGCTCTTCTGAGCCTTCGCTTGCCATCCTCGACGACGGGAGCGGGATGAGTTCAAAGGAGCTCATTGCTGCCATGCGACCGGGTAGTCGCAGTCCGCTGGAGGACCGCTCCTCCACAGATCTGGGACGCTTCGGACTGGGATTGAAGACAGCATCATTCTCACAATGCCGATCGTTGACCGTAGTTACGCGTCAGGCGGGAAAGACTCACGCGGC
Source organism: Microvirga yunnanensis (assembly GCF_025460875.1). NCBI lineage: Bacteria > Pseudomonadati > Pseudomonadota > Alphaproteobacteria > Hyphomicrobiales > Methylobacteriaceae > Microvirga > Microvirga yunnanensis. Next base: position 33,283 of record NZ_JAMXFI010000026.1, on the reverse strand, counting down.
GCGCTGGGATCTGGACTACATCGCCGAGAAGGAGGACTGGCTTCTCCAGCAGCCGCCTGCTTTCGATCTTGAAAGTGTTCCCTTCTATAAAGAGCTCGGTTCGCAGCACGGCACGCTGGTTATCTGGGAGAAGCTGGACAGACTGGCGGACCGGACAAGCGGCTCCGGACTGGCCGATCATGTTCTGGAGCGGCTCGACAGCGCACGACGTCATCTGGAGCTGGTGTTCCACCGCTTCCTTGAAGGGGAGCGTGGTCTCCCACGGGTCAGCATCCGCATGAACGGCAGTCCGCTCGTCCCGTTTGACCCGTTCCATTCGCGTCATCCCGCAACGCAGCGGCTCCCTCGGGATGAAATTAAGGTCGACGGCAAGAAGGTCATCGTCGAGCCATACGTTCTGCCTCACCATGGAAAGGTGTCCCCTCACGACTGGGACAGGTACGCCGGAGAGGGAGGATATTCCAAGAACCAAGGCTTTTATCTTTACCGCGGCGGGCGCCTGATCATTCACGGGACATGGTTCCGTCTCGCCCGTCAGACGGAACTGACGAAGCTTGCCCGCGTGAAAGTCGATATGCCGAACGGCCTCGATCATCTGTGGAAGATCGATGTCAAGAAAGCCTTCGCACAGCCGCCGTTCGTTGTCCGCGAGCGGCTTCGCCGCATCATTGAGCAGATAGCCGCTCCCGCAAAGCGAGTTTATACCGCTCGGGGCCACCGGCTTATTGCTGACAGTGCTGCAGTCCTCTGGCACCGCAGGGTCGACAAGGGACGGATCTCCTACGAAATCAACCGCGCTCATCCGATGTTACGACACCTGCTTGAGGAGCTTCCGGATGAACGGGGGGCCGAGGTGGAAACCCTTCTCAAGGGGATTGAGCGCGCATTCCCGGTCGACGCGGTCTTCTCCGATGCTGCTGGTGATCCGACACAGATCGAGGCACCGCCGATCCCTGCCGACGAGCTCTCAGCTCTGATCGGTTTTACTATTCGCGTCTTCATTGCCCGCGACATCGATATGGAAGGTGCGTTGAGTGAACTTCATCGTACTGAACCGTACCGGTCGTGCTGGTCTGTGGCAGAGCCACTGATAAAGAAAATCTACAAGGAACAGCAGAATGCCCTCTGATAACCTGACCCTTGAGCTGCTCCGATCCGTTGTCAGACCGGTGATAGCCAAGGCCGCACTGCCGAGCCCGGACGTCATCCGGCAGACTATCGACGAGTTCCGCGGGCTCCCCTCGCTGGCTGTTTCGGACGAGGAGGCCGAGCAGCTTGCCCGCGATATCGAGAGCCAGCTCGAAATCAACATGACACTTGGCTCCGTCATCCAGGAACAGGGCTTCGTTGAGTGGTATCCGGCAGCAAAGGCGGGGATCGACCCAATTTACTGGGAGAGATACCGCATTCTGCTTGAGCAGAAGGGCTTCGCTCCCCAGGTTCTGGCAACCCTTGATCAGGTGACCGATAGGATCACCGGCCTTCTCGAAAATCCGAACCGGGATGGCCCCTGGGATCGTCGCGGAATGGTTGTCGGTCACGTTCAGTCGGGAAAGACGGCCAACTACACAGGTCTCATCTGTAAGGCCGCTGATGCCGGATACAAGCTGATCGTGGTTATTGCCGGCATTCACAATAACCTCCGTAACCAGACCCAGCAGCGGATTGATGAGGGTTTTGTAGGACGCGACAGCTCACATCCGAAGCGGCCTCCGATAGGCGTCGGGAAGTTCTCACGTCAATCCACTCCGATCACGCTCACAACTGCCACCAGTGATTTTAATGCTGCAGGCGCCGGGATTGCAGGCATGGAGCTGAAGGCGTCGACTGTGCCCGTGGTGCTTGTGATCAAGAAGAACAGCAATACATTGAAAAACCTGATCACCTGGTTGAAGGCGCACAACACCGGCCTGATGTCGGAGTTCGTCGATGCACCGATGCTGCTGATCGACGATGAGGCTGACAATGCATCCATCAATACAAGTGCAAATCCGGGTGAAGCGCCTCGGATCAACGCGCTGATCCGTGAACTCCTGAACCTTTTCCGGCGGAAGTGCTACGTAGGCTATACGGCAACGCCTTTCGCCAACATCTTTGTGGATCCCGACACCGAGCACGACATGCTCAAGGCCGACCTGTTCCCGCGTGACTTCATCATCACGCTGGATCCGCCGACCAACTACTTCGGAGCAGCAAAGATATTTCAAACCGATGAGGGCAAGGCTCACCTCCGGGATATCGACGACAATGGTGACATTCTTCCGATTGTGCATAAGATCGACTTCCGGGTTGTCGATCTGCCGGAGACCCTGCTCGAGGCCGTCCGCACCTTCGTAGTAGCGCGCGCGATACGGATCCTGCGCGGGCAGGGGCGTGCTCATACGAGCATGCTGGTCAATGCATCGCGTTTCACGAACGTTCAAAAACAGCTGCGGAATCACATACACGAATATGTAAAGAAGCTGGAGCGCGCCATCCGGTATGAGGCCGCTATGGAGGACACAAGCCCTCATATCCTAGCCCTCAAGCAGACCTGGAAGAAGGAGTACGGCGGCCTCGAGTTCAGCTGGAAGAATATAAAGGGGGTCCTACTCGAAAGCATTGCTCCGATTCAGGTGGTGGAGGTGAACAGCGGGTCTGCGGGCAACCTGGATTACGCAGATCATGCTGAAAACGGACTCCAAGTTATTGCCGTAGGTGGTTTCAGTCTCTCACGAGGGCTAACTCTGGAGGGGCTGACCGTCAGCTATTTCCTCCGGAACTCCATCATGTACGACACGCTCCTTCAGATGGGGCGCTGGTTCGGATACCGGCCCGGATATGAAGATCTGTGCCGAATCTGGATGCCGGTGGAAGCGCAGGGGTGGTACGAGCACATCAGTGAGTCCATTGATGAGCTGCGCGATGAAATGCGACGTATGGAGCAGGCCAAGCTAACACCTAAGGACTTCGGCCTGAAGGTCAGGAGCCACCCGGACTCGCTTATTGTTACAGCGCGCAACAAAATGAGGACTGCTGAAAGCGTCAACGTCAGTATCGGGCTGTCGAACGAGTTTATCGAAACCTATGCTCTTTCCGCAAACCCCGATCATGTGACGGCGAACTTCAACTCAGCGAAGGATCTTGTTGCGACACTCGTCTCGAGAAGCGGAGTGCCCGAAAGAAACCGCGGTAATTATCTATGGACTGATGTACCGGCGGATGATGTTGTTCTGTTCATCGAACGGTTCATCAACCATCAGCGCAGTCTCCACACTTCGTCGAAGCCTGTGGCTGACTTCATCCGGGCCGGGATGTCTGGTGAGCTATCCTCCTGGGATGTTGCCGTGGTCGGGCGCAACACGGGCAGCACTGATGTACTTAAGGCAGATGAACTCGGGCTTGAGCTCTACTGTCAGGAGCGCACGCTCGGAAAGGCTTGGAGGGCTGGCGATTTCTACCTGGTCGGAAACAAGAGCCGTGTGTCCTCAAGAGGGATTGAGCGCATCGGTATCTCTGAAGAGATGCAGCGATCTGCTGAGGAGAGCTACCGGCAGGGGAAGAGCGGGTCTGAGCCGATCAATTATCCGGATAGAATCTTCCGTGATGTACGTCAGAGACCCCTGCTTCTCATCCAGCCTCTTGATCTGCGGACGGATGAAGAAAGCAGAGATCCTCAGAGGGTCTCACAGGTAGCGGTTATTGCTTGGAGCATCAGCTTCCCGCGGACGAAATTCGAGCACAGAGCTGCTACTTACGCGGTGAACCGCACCTGGTGGCGTGAGTACTTCGGCGGCGACAGTGACGAGGATGAGGGGGCTTCTGATGAAGCCGCATAATCCCTGGGCTGACATCCGGAAGCCTTCAACGAGTGCAGATCTGCCGGCGAGGCGGGTGGATCCCGGACATCCGGGAAGCTTCTTCTGGGCCAGAGATCATGAAGGTCGCTGTATGCTGCTCCTCCAGTATGGCGCGGGTGTGACAGCGAATGAGCAGCGGCCGAAGCTCAAGGGTATCGACGTTCGGGAGAGTGAGGGACCATCGGGTACGCGGCGTCTCCTGCTGACGCTGAAAAACGATCACGACCGCGATCTCTTTGAGGATCTGTGCAACAATATTGTGCGGGCAACGCGCGAATGTGCTGACGAGCAGGCGATCCTATCAACGACAATACAGAGAGCTTGGCGGTGGCACAGCCTGTTGCGAAGCGGATCCGACCGGCTGAGTGAAGAGGCTCAGCAGGGACTCGCCGGTGAGCTGCTGTTCCTGCTCCGCCTGTTCGATCACCATCCTGTCGCCACTGCAATTGAGTTCTGGCGTGGTCCTCTCGGTGAGCCGAAGGATTTTCTGATCGGCTCGACTGCAGTCGAGATCAAGACGAAACGGGGCGGTAGAAACGAGGTGACAATTTCATCGGAGGACCAGCTGGAGGAGGTCCAGGGCCAGGACCTGGTTCTCTGCATCTCCTCCCTGTCCCCATCATCACCATCAGGCGAGAATGCATTTACTCTGTCGGGACTGGTAGCAGAGGTGCGCAGTCGGGTTGAAGCGCAGCACAACGGCGCCATCGAAACCTTTGAGACACGGCTTTCGGGAGCAGGGTACCTCGATGAGCACGATTATACTGACCGTACCTGGATCGTACTCGATACGATTGCTTACCATATCGGAACGGGTTTTCCACGCCTGGTGCCTGCCAGTGTGCCGGCGGGGATCAGAAATGTCCGCTACACACTCGACCTCAGCGCGTGTGTGAGCTTTCAGATAAGTCCGCCGGCATTCGAGCTGGTGGTCAGAAGGGCTGTACATGAATGAGTCGCTTGAGGAATTCCACCTGAATTTTTTCAATGGGGTGAGGGCGGGAGCTGACGCGGATGGCCGCTTCATGGAAACGGCATTCATCGAGCACTTCTGTGAGTGGCTGATCGACTCCGGTGAGCTCGACACCCTTGATCTCGCACCGTACCGTGCTGCCCGCGGAATGCGTGTAGACGCCTACGCGGGTGATCCCGCCGAGTACGAGGGTGTCCTCACGCTTATCATCTCGGACTTCAATCAGGACGACAAGCTCGCCACTCTAAGGCGTGCTGACATGGATCTTCTTTTCAAAAGGCTGGAGAATTTCCTCTCTGCCTCTCTGACATCGAGCTTCAGAGATCAGCTGGAGGAGTCATCCCCCGGCTTCGGCCTCGCTGAGCTGATCCGCACCCGGCGGGACGGAATCAGACGCGTCCGGCTTCTGATTGTTACCAACCGTAAGCTGAGTGCCCGTATCGAAGGGCTCGAGGCCGGAACGCTCGAAGGCTATCCTGTCACGTACACCATCTGGGATATCTCCAGACTTCACCGGCTTGTTGCTTCAGGTTCGGGGAAGGAGGATCTGCAGATCGACTTTGCAGCCGATTTCAGTCAGGCGCTTCCCTGCCTGCCGGCGCACATGGATGGGGCGAACTACAAAGCTTTTCTTGTTGTTGTGCCAGGAACCCTTCTTGCGGAGATCTATGGGCGCTGGGGTGCCCGGCTGCTTGAGCAGAATGTCCGCACCTTCCTTCAGGCTCGCGGCAGCGTCAATAAGGGCATCAGACAAACTATTCTCACCGACCCCGGCATGTTCTTCGCATACAACAATGGTGTGACGGCAACAGCGGAGGATGTGGAGACAGTCACAGAAGGAACCACGACTTACCTCAAGTCCGTCCGCAACCTGCAGATTGTCAATGGCGGTCAGACTACAGCCTCCATATTCTCTGCCAAGGAGAAGGATAAGGCCGAGCTCGACCGTATCTTTGTGCAGATGAAGTTGTCCGTTGTGGATCCCGAGAAGGCAGTGGAGGTCGTTCCCAGGATCTCTGAATATGCGAACAGTCAGAACCGGGTGAATGCAGCAGACTTCTTCTCCAACCATCCTTTCCATGTCCGCATGCAGGAGTTCTCCCGCCGCATCTGGGCACCTTCACCGGATGGATCGTTCAGCCAGACAAAGTGGTTCTATGAACGCGCAAGAGGCCAGTATCTGGATGCCAAGGCATACCTGAGCGCTGCAAAAAAGAAAGCGTTCGAAAACGAGTATCCGAAGAATCAATGCTTCACCAAGACGGATCTCGCCAAGTTCGAGACCGTCTGGGAGGGGCTGCCCCACATTGTCAGCAAAGGAGCACAACACACATTCGCCGAGTTTGCGAAAGTTGTTGCCGAGCGCTGGCAGAAGAACCCCGACCAGTTCAATGAGTTCTACTTCAGGAGCGCTGTAGCCAAGGCCATCATCTTCCGGGAGATGGAGAAGCTCGTAGTCGAGCAGCCATGGTACGACGGCGGTTACCGCGCCCAGATCATTGCATACACCTTGAGCAAGCTGGCGGCTATCGTGAAGGACCGTAAGCAGGTCGTTGATTTCGAAGCTGTCTGGAAACGCCAGACGATGCCCTCGGAGCTGAAAACTGCGCTACTCATGGTCGCGGATCAGGTGCGCCATGTGATTACAAGCCCGGAGGCCGGCTCTGCGAACATGAGTGAATGGGCCAAGAAGCAGGCATGCTGGGGGCGGGTTCAGGCTCTTGAGGTTGACCTTCCGGTCGGCTTCTACCGTTCGCTCAACGACGTGGCTGAACAGAAGATCGTCGTGTCTGATGCCAAGAAAATCCAGAAAATGGATAACGGCATTGAAGCACAGAAGAAGGTTCTGGAACTGGGAGCAGCCTTCTGGTCGGGTGCCGCAGGATATGCGAGGAAAAAGCGCCTGTTAGGGCCGGCAGACAACAGTCTCCTTGCTCTGGCGTCGAAGGTTCCCATGAGGATACCGGATGAGAAACAGAGCCTGCGGCTCATGGAGGCGATGAAGGTTCTCGAGCTCGACGGTTTTAAAGTGCCGGCACAATGAACTGGTAGAACACAGGCGTTGCATGCCGTAGGCGGTGTGGAGAGGAATGTTCATACAATCGACACCGCTTCGCAATTGAACAGGCTCGATGGCTGAATGACTATCCCGGTCAATCACAGTTTGAGCGGCCGCACAGTCCTCTGAGGCATTCTCCTCTACTGGCTGGCAATAGAAACGTACTGCAGACGTTCTGAGCACCCGAAATGAAAGCACTTGTGATCGACGAGCCCTGGATCAGTCTCATCCTGTGCGGCGCGAAGACGTGGGAGATGCGAAGAAGGTCCTGCAGCCACCGAGGCCCTGTTGCGCTTGTCCGGAAGGGAAGCGGGCAAATCGTCGGAGTCGCAGACGTAATCGACTCGCTGCCCCATGTAGAAACACTTGAAGCCTACGCAGCGTCTGAGCCCTTTCATAGAATCCCTGAGCCGGAGCAGGGAGGGGCGTTCGCGAGAGGCTGGCGCATTCCCTGGGTGATTGCTGGTGCCAGGCGGCTTGCCTCTCCAGTGGACTACAGCCACTCGCCTGGAGCAGTTGTCTGGGTCAATCTCGCGCCCAGTGTGGCAGAAAGAGTAATGACGCAGGCTGAGCAGGCGCAAGGACCCGACCCTCGTCGGGTACCAGAACCGATCAATGTCTCCATTTTTTGTTCTCAAAGGAATTCAGGTGTGCCCACTCCTTCTGAAACCGCTGGAGTTGTCCGGACTGTCGAGCTCACAGCAGCAAATGTGAACCCTAAGAATAATCATATCTACCTGCGGAAACTGCTCGACTTCTTCCCATCCGATGCAGTCGGCGGTAGCAACCGCCTCGAAGCCGGTAGAAGATCCCTCAGAATATCATTCCTGCCCGGCTCAACCGTTGAGACTGATATAGACGGCGACAAAAAGTTCCTACGGGCGCGCGCAGCCGTCGGTGAGTTCTTCCGCCTGACCGGTGCCCGCGGCGGCGATATGGTTCGGATTGAACGGACCGCAGCCTACGCATATACATTCTCCCTGGTGCCCAAGGAAGACTCTGCGAGCTGAGGTGTCCCAGAACTGGGACGAGATGGCTGCATTCAGGAGCGCAACTCCGGTTCGATGAGATGAAGTGGGTAAATTCAACAGGTCCATGATTCCGAGTGAGCTATCGCAGATCCAATCGATGCAGGGTGGCGCTGCGTCAGATCGGTCATCCGTCCAGTGAGTTCAGGCTCGTGCCCCGGTCATACTCTGCCAGGAAAGCTTCCTCTGAGCACTCGGAGCTGCTGAGTTCGCCCAAGCTTGCGAACGCAGGTATGCATGCTCACGAAGGCTCCGCTACCACATTGTAGAATGCGCAGGGAACGACCGAAATGGATGTCACTAAGTTATTCGACAAAGAGCTGAAACAGCTTCGAGTGAATGCTTCTTCGCGACATGGACCCGAGGCGGAGAGGATTCTGCAGGCTGCCAACACTGAGATCAAACGCCGGAATGGATTACGGCCAGCGCGCTCACGGTCGCTACTCAGCTGGCGGCAGGAAGGTGACCGATATGACGCCTACTTGGGCGATAGAATTGTCGCCTCCATAAAGAAGGTTGCAAACCACTCTCTGACGCAGCGCGATGTGTATCAGGCAACCGTTGGCGACGACTTCTACAAACGGTTCGAGTACATAGAAGTTGCAAAAAAGGAGATCTCCCAAGAGATCAGAACTCGAGGTCTCGATGCATCCGCGTCAACGGATATACCGGTTGATCCGGAATAGCACTTGGGGTCATCAGTAAATTCAGAGACTGGGCTGGTCCAGAGGTCCGTCGACCTTCAAAGGTGCTGCCGCGACACTACAGTACAGCGCCATCGGATCTCCGCAGGTCGTCCGAAAATGGTAGATCAGCCTGAGCAGATCCGAGTTGAAGCCGGACAGCAGGTGTCTGGTCCGGAAATTCAGAGGGAGCTGTCTGCGTCCTATGTTCCCGCACCGGTCCGTGCGCGTGCCTCTTCGCTACCCTAGGAGGTAAGGCCATGACCGCTCCTATTCCGGTGCCCGCTGGAGCGATCAATGATTAACGAGCAAGACGGCACGGCTCTTCTTAATCTCCGATCTCGCGATTGCTCCATATGTTGTGTTGATCCGACTTGGTTGGGACAGTTGTCTCGGCCCGATCTGTCAATTAGTATTGCGCTTAGTGGAAACCATAACGATTGAGCTGTCTATGTCTGAGCTTCTAGAGGCGCCCGAGTTGGTCTGGACGAACGGGATGTCCCGCTCAGTACTTGAAGTGAGCCTCGAGTCCATTCCAACCGAGTTCGAGGGACAGTGGCTGAATGTGGTGCGGGATTTCATTGCAGAATGGGTCCGAAGGAATTCATTTACCGGAGAAGCTACTATCTGGATGTGGGAAGCAATCGGCGCCAATCTAATAGGTCGTCACACATCCACTCCGGCCCCTGGCTCTTCAGAGTTCATTATCCAGTTTGGACTCCCGGAAAAGTTCATCCGGGATCTTGAGCTCACGCTACAAACCGTTCTCGACGGCCACGCCGCTGTGACCGAAGTCCTTACTGCACAGGAGGACGAAAGATGGGCTCCGATCTTCCATGTTCAGGATGGGTTGGTGTGGAGTGAAGATGATCCAGGCGAGTGGGTGCCCTGGCAGGGGAGGGATCAAGTTCAGCATGAGGATGACGCGCCACTTGCGCCGGAAGAGCTGAACATCGACGTAAGCATTGACCCGCGTTCTCGGACTGCAGGCACGATGACTCACTCTGGATCAGTGCGCAGGGATCCGGCAAAGATTCAGAATATGATGTGTCTGGTCCGGGAGACGTTCGCGACAGGAGCAGAACGGGACAGGATTGGGGCAATCAACGAAATGGCTCGGGCTCTCGGTTTTAAGCGAACAGGCAGTCGGATCCGCTCTCAACTGGACAATGCCCTCAGAATGGCTGTCCGGAGAGGGATCATAGCGAACGAACGCGGAATGTTGTGCATCTCCGCTCGCACGATTGAGCACTATGATCGTGACTTCCTCAAAGACCAGTTCATAGCGTCACTTCAGGGGCGCCAGTGGATTGAGCGTGATGAGGCTATTCGCGGATTAGCAAGATGGATCGGCTTCAGCCGAACTGGTTCGACCATCGACCAAGTCTCCCGTTCGATCATAAACGGTTTGATCCGGGAGGGACGGCTCGAAAGTGACGGCGGGAACCTCCGGCGGGTATGAGACGGCATTGAAGCATCCGAACGCGCAGCTCTGCTGTTAACCAGTTGCGGCCCATCAGCAGCGAGGCTTCGTGTGAGCTTCTTGGCGCAGATCACTATACGAACTGAAATACAATGGAGGCAAACCAAAAAATCTCATCCTACTGAGGACCGCTCATAGACGAAGCTGGCAAATATTTCGTCGTAAAATACTCCGACCACTTCGCCCCGTGATAGTTGTTGGAGCCAGGAAGCGGCTGACCAGACACCGGATCCCTCTTCCCGGCTAGCTCCGGTTACTCCTAACCCTCGAGTTGGACACGATTGTCAGCAGAATTTCTGTAGTCGGTCCAGAAATCCAGCACTCTGCAAATTGCAGATAAGCACACGATGAGATCACCTGGCGAGAGTACAGGAGGGGATTTCTCCTTCGCCTTCTGGTGCACCTCTTCGTTGCCGAATACCCTGAGAATATGCATGTAGCTTGCAATCCAATGAGCAATACCCAACGACGGAAGTGCGTTGATCTTCGTCATGAGGTCTGCGCTAGCCGTTTTCTTGTCCGTGACAACATGGCCGCAGACATGCTCGGCGAGGCGCCGACCCAAGGTTCCTATTTCGAAGGACTGGCTCTCACGTGACAGGAGAAGTCGAGACATATTGCTGTAGATTGGTGCTCCTGCCGGATCCAAGACTGTAACCCGGTGAAGCAGTTCTTGAAGCTCCGCTCGAACTGCGTCCGCAACCTGACCTTTCGCAGAAACACCCTGTTCTCGCCCGAGGTAAAGGTTCATAGCATTGCTCAGCTCGGAAGCCTTCTGCTGAGATTGGGCCATGAAGATGATTTTCTTGACTGAATGGGCCCGTTCCAGAAAGCCTACGGATTCCTGCATCAGAACGTCTGTTACGTGCCTCACGTCGCGGCGATGATCTCCAGTCGATAATATCGGCATAGCGATTGTCCTTATCTCAGGATACTTCCGCTCGGCAACTGCGAGTGCGATAAAGGCGTTCTGAAAGACCTCACGCAGGTCTGAGGCGTCTGCGGGCACGTTTACGCATATAATGCCTCCGAATGGTGCCTCAGCGCCCGAGAAAGACAGCCACGTACAGAGTGCGTCCAAGTTCAGGGACGGACGCTTCGCCAGCTCGCTGATGTCAATGCTGTGGACCCGAAGCAGAGCGCCAATCACTGATGTAGGCGTAGGAGCATAGTCGTCTTCAATCGCGGATACTACCAGCGCGTCGACATGCTCTGGAGGCGTACATATATCACCCTGCCACAACTCGATTGTCCGAGTGCCCCTGACAGTTGGAACATCCAATAGGTTCAGCTGTTGCATGCTTTCTCTCGAAGTTGAACTTTATGCCTTATAGATCTGATGATCAGTGAATATCGCCAGCTCATGTCATTATCCCATTCTCGTTGAGCATTCCATTCCGATCCAGGTAGTCGAGGTCCTCGAGCGGCAGGGAGGCAGGACGACACGTTCACGGTAGTTTCTCCGGTGCATAGATGGAGGCCTTGGAGATGCAGATACTCGCACCAGGCCGGGGATCGAAGATGGAATCCGCTGCAGGCGTCCAAGGAGGACCTACCAATTATTGGTCATCCCGCCTTCCATCCTGCCGAATCAGCCAAACAGATGCAGGTCCTGCTCGGCTTGGCCAGGGTCGCTGAGCAGGGGCCCGCCATCAGCCGGAGCGTGAGACTTGGCATGGGAAGCGGATGCGGTGATTGCGACGCCGAGCAGGAAATATTGTTGGGAATTCATCAGGCGCTCTAGGCTGCACAGAGGTCCTATCGCAGGCTCAGGGACAGAGTAGAAAGGTGCTTCTGAGTACCGCAGAACCGGACTGTTCCGCCTGAAAGGCCTCTGCCACTTCCCGTCTGAACCGGTGCAATTGCTCAATAACAATTGAGATCGGGCCCGATTGACACAAGCTTGGCCTTGGGTAGCCTCTCCTAGCGAAGATTGGGGCAAAGACATGGCGATCGGCAATGCCGTTCAAAGGGGCAGTGTAATCTATATCTATGATGAGAAAGGTCGCCAGACCGGGACGGTGAGCGCCGGCAGCGGCCCTCGAGATGGCCTGAAGGGATACACGAATTCCACCGTCAACGTTCAGCGTGGAGCCGTGATCTACACCTATAACGAAAAAGGCCGGCAGCTTTCCGTCACTGCAGCACGCTGAGAAAGGTCAGAGCGGATGATGCTCCAAGTCGGCAGTCAGGATTTACGGACATTGCGGCGCGCGCTCAACTGCTGGAGTGATCAGCTGGCACGGGATGTGTCCCGCAGCCCTGACGAGCAGAGATACAGGGACGAAAGCAACCGTGTGATCGCCCTGCTCGCAAAAATTGACGAACTCGAAAATCGAGCCTCACGCTTTGCCTGGGGACCAGGAGATATCGAGTTCCTCCCCAGAGAGGACGAGACTTGAGGCCGCTCAGTCCTTCTAAGAGAACGGAGGATGTGGCTCTGCTTGGACGATGCATTCATTCCGTCAGTTGCTCCTCGGAGCAATTCCGAGCGACTCGCCGTATGGGTCCCAAGGCGTGAGCATCGCGAAAGCCCGTCCGGCAAGGAGGCCAAGCTTCCCGGGAATGCCGGTACGGAGTACAAGTTTCACGTGTTCGCCGACGGAGCTGTGATGGCTGATCCTGCCCACAAGGCATTCATGGATATCAGCTGCACCGACTTTGAAAACAGTGGGAGGGCTTCCGCCCTTCAAAATCTCTATCCGGATTCCTCGAGCCTTCACTACAGGATCCAGACACAAGGATTGCCGACCATGATCAGCGGAGCATTGACAGCGTGACGCCCATCGGAGTCCTGATCCGCGAGCAGATGGAACTCCTCGGGATCACCCGACCGGAGCTTGCCCGCCGTCTGGGATACAGGAACCTGCCGAAAGGCATGAGGCAGATCGACAGCATCATCGCGGGCGACCTGGATGCCACAAAAGAACAGGTTCCCGCATTGCAGGAGGCGCTTGAAATCAAGCCGGCCGTGTTCCTGAGCGCCATCGAGCAGACTCGCCTGAACGCCGATGAGGCGAGGCGAGAAGCGGCTGCTGCAAGAGATGCGGCATGGCGAGCCGCCTTTCGACCCCACGCGATCATTCTGACCGAACGTACCGTGCCAAGCCAGATCACCATCTGTGGTCTGGTAAAAGGGGATCGCTTCAAGTGGATAGATCTCGACACATCACAGCCCCGGGCCGCCTTCATCAGGCAGGCGATGTGCGAGCTTGAGGCACGGCTTAGGAGGTACGGAACGAAGGAAATACCCTTCTTTGGTCTTCCTATCGGGTTCGTCGTGAATCTGACACCGGATTGTGCACTCCGCTATTCACTTGCGGGAGAAGCACAGGCGATCATGCCAAAAGCGTATCGGATGGGGACAACCCTGCTGTCGATCAGCGGCAGTCCAGTCAGCGGCGAGGCGCTGAGCGAGATATTCGGAACAGATAACAGCATGGATTGAAGCGCTATGGAAACGAAACACAAAAATCGATGCCTCCTGGAGGCCACGGTCGATCTTCTCGCGAAGGAGCTCGCAGCCGATAACAAGGATCCCTTCACCCGGTCCTATCTGGAAAAGCGGCTCAGCGAGATCCGCTCCTACCTGGCCGATGATAGCAAGGAGATCAGCAGGGATGAGCTGAGAAGCACTAAGAACATCGTCAGCAATCTCAGCTACGCCATCGATCAGAATGCAGCCTATGACGATCATGCTGCACAGTTCTACAAGGCTGTGATCGGAGATCTGAAGGATGAACTCGAATCAGCCTGCGAAGACCGCTGAAGATAAGGGACAGACGTCAACTTTCCGGCCGCAGTCCGCAGATGACGTGACGATTAAATATGTTTTCGAGACGTTCTGAAGGTGCAGGCCGTAGACTGCCGAACACTCTGGTACGGAAGGGACGCTACGCACTATGGGGGAACAGTGATGGATTGGTTTGAGAAGCTTACTGGCTTTCAGGAGAGAGGATACGCCGAAACACAGGCACAGTTTGAGGTTTCAGGGCGGCAACTGATCTCCCGATCGAATGGACAGCAATATGCAATTGGTGAACTTGAGCTCCCGTCGCTGACGGAGCTTCGTCTTCGAGGCGCCGATGTCCGAATTCCTGGCCGCCTAAGGGTGCGGAACCGCGTTGGCGACGTCCGCCGCCTTCACGCCGATGCTGAATTCGAGGGTGCGCTTTTTCAGGTGGCATCTCAATTCAACCTGCTCGAAATGACGGGTCCGGGTGTTACACCGGAAGACGGAATCACACGGTACCAGTCCGATCGAACTCAAGGGCCCGCCTGTGCTATGGCAGCAGGTGCCGCTACGATCTACCGTAACTATCTTGCGCCTGTAGGGGTTGGCATCGGCCAGACTGCTACCCGACAGATTGATGCACTCGCTGACCTCGGCGATGCACTGGCAGCCCGTTTAGCGTTGTCCCGGGACGCGCTCTGGATCATGAGGAACGGATATGCACTCGCCTCGCAGGAAAGTCTAAAGGCGATCAGCACTGTCCTTTCCGAGGAAGGGTCATCTGAAGCTCTGAAGGGCCTCCTGCGCATTGGCGTTCACTGGGATATTGAGGTCACGGATGTCGGGCCGCTAGGCCCGCTCGTGTCACAGGCCTTCTGCTCCGCGTTACCCGTGGCTTACTCGGGCGTGCCATCGGCGGACTGGGCTCGTTTTGGGAGCCTTGTTCTGGAGGCCGCATATGAAGCGACCCTTTGGGCTGGACTCCTCAATGCAGCACGAGGTGCGTCGAACAAGGTGCTGCTCACAAGGCTCGGCGGTGGTGCCTTCGGCAATCCGGACAGTTGGATCGATGCGGCATTGACCCGTGCTCTTGAACTCTTTGCGGATCATGGACTGGAGGTCATCCTGGTCAGTTATCATTCACCGGCAGAACAGGCGCTCCGGCTCGAGAAGAGATTTGGAGGTTAGGCCATGAGTTGGGCTCCTGATGCAGAGAAGGAACGGAGCGGCGCATTTCGGAGCTTACTTCGCGAGGTTGAAGCATCTCTGACCGAGCGTGTGAGCGCAATCTGGGATTGGTTGCCCGAGCCGAAAATTGAACACACCAATGCGATCGCGAAACATTGTGGTCTCACTTCCTCGGGCAAGGGCGTGCTGCGCGAGGTCCTTTACATCATGATCCAGGAGCATGCCCGGTTCCGGCAGCAGATCCTAGCCCACCATGGTGATTTCTACGATGCCGATCCGGGCGAAGGGATGTTCATTGATCAGCAGGAGCAGGCGGCGGAATATCTGGCAGCGGCACGCGCTGAAGCCAGGCTGATGCTGAAGCTGCTGCCGGACAAAAGGTGGGGCCCTAAGATGCCTTGGATGGTACTCGACTAATAGAGCGTCGTGATGCGAGTTGGACGGTGCCAGTGGTTGACTGTCCTGGCTGCTTCCTCAGCGTTTCCCTTAAAATTGCGCAGCAGCCGGATCACATCAGGGTAAGACCGCTGGCTTAAACGCAATTCTTCACTGCGCCGGCCGGCAGTATACTGGCGCCCCTGCTGCGGCGGGACCAGTTCCGTACTGTGAGGGCCGAGGGAGCAGGCTGTATCCGTGGGAAGAGGCACGGCACCATGGGTTGTCAACCACTAGGAGGTGTTGCTTGGTTGCAACATCTCACTTTTTTGAGCCCAGCCTGTAAATTTCTCGGCCTCTCAAGTGAATAATAGGGATCACAGAGATGAGGTCCCCTTGTTGATCAGCGAAACTCCATTGGAAGCGTCCCCCCGGATCGGACGTTTCTGGTTCATCGGCCAAGAGAGTGCCGGAGAGCCCCGCTCAGCTTCGATCCTCATTGCTTCCTTCGAATCCGTCGAAGCGCGCAGAGCCGCCATTACTGAAGAGGACGCGGAGCAGATGGGCGGTCGGCACTACTCCCCCGTCATGTTCGCTGACGAAATATGGCCTTATGTGCGGGTGCATTATCCGTGGGTGGGATACAGGTCGAGCGATTACTATCCGGGCGGGCAGGTGATCTGGTCCGACGATACGAAGCACGCGACATTCGTTATCAATCCGAACCTCAATGACCCGCGCTTCATCGAGGTGATCGCTGCACGCTTCAATGTGCCCCCCAATACAATGGAAATCCTGGAAACACGGAGCAGGGCGAAGGCTCGCATTGGCTTTCCGGATCCGGGCGCTCCGCAAGAACCGGAAATCAGGCTCTCATCGGGGCTGGATACCGAGGACACCACCTCAGCCGAAAAATACATCTATGCTGACCGCGCGCGGGGCACGCTTCTCGGACTGGCCATCGGGGATGCTCTCGGGGCAACACTTCAGTTCACGAGGCGCGACTCGACGCCCGTTGTCCGCGATCTCGTGGGCAGCGGTCCCTTCAGGCTGGAGCCAGGGCAATGGACCGACGATACGAGTATGGCGCTGTGCCTGGCCGACTCTCTTATTGCATGCCCTGACTTCAACCGCTGGGACCTGATGGATCGCTTCGTGCGATGGTGGCGGTGCGGCGAGAACAGCGTGACGGGCACATGCTTTGATATCGGGAAGACGACGCAGAAGGCCCTCGCGCTGTATGAGCGAACGGGAAAGACCGCCCGGGAAGGGTCCCAGGATTCAAAACAGGCCGGCAGCGGATCGCTTAAGCGTCTTGCGCCGGTTGTCATCGCGGCCGTGCCGGATCGTTCGCTTGCAACGGTTCTTGCCGAACTTCAAAGCCGTCTGACGCATCCCGCACCCATTGCGCATGATGCCTGCCGCTTCTTCGCCCAATTGCTTGTCGAGGCCATCACGGGTGGAAGCAAGGACAGCGTGCTCCGTTCCCGCCCGTGGTTTGGTGCCAGCGAAATTCGTGTAATTGCGGCCGGCGAGTGGGAGCCGAAGTCACGGGATGAGATTTACTCCTCCGGTTACGTGGTCTCGACCCTCGAGGCGGCTCTCTGGTGCGTGGCGGGGACGGACAGCTTTGAGGAGGCCCTGATTCTCGCGGCTAATCTTGGCGATCACTCGGATACCGTGGCTGCCGTAACGGGCCAGCTTGCAGGTGCGCTGTATGGTATGAGTGGCATTCCTCAGCGCTGGCTCGATAACGTTGCCTGGAAAGATCAAATCCTGGACCGCGCGAATGCGCTCCTTCAAGGCAAGACGGGCATCCGATGACCCCATCTGCCGCACTCCCTTCAACCGTTCGTACACAGGCGCCGGCCGGAATGCGGGTTCGCATTCACCGTGGCACACAGCAGATCGGAGGCACATGTGTTGAGCTTGAATGTGACGGCGCGCGGATCCTCCTCGACCTGGGCATGCCTCTCGACGGGGAGGATGGCGATCCTTCGCTCCTGCCCGATGTCGCGGGCCTGAAGGCGCCGGACAACAGCCTGCTCGCACTGGTGATCTCCCACGGTCACGCCGACCACTGGGGCCTGGCTCCCAGGGCAGCCGTCATGCCGAAGATTGTCATGGGAGCCGCGACACGGCGGATTCTGTGTGCAGCGGCTCCGTTCCTGCCGAAGCCCTTTGCGCCTGAGAACACGCTCGACCTCGTCGACCGGGTGCCCCTCCAGATCGGTCCGTTCCGCATCACGCCCTATCTCGTCGATCATTCTGCTTATGATGCCTATGCGCTGGAGATCGAGGCGGGTGGACGGCGCCTGTTCTACTCGGGCGACATCCGCGCCCATGGACGTAAGGCGGGTCTGTTCGAGAAACTCATTGGCAAGCCACCGTCCGATATAGATGTGATGCTCATGGAGGGATCGAGCCTCGGCCGTCTCGATGCCGACGCGCAGTTTCCGACAGAGGCGGAGATCGAGGCCCGCCTCGTAGAGAGCTTGACGCCCGAAGGGTTCGTTCTCGTGTCAGCCTCGGCACAGAACATCGATCGCATGGTGAGCCTGTACCGCGCCTGCAGGCGAACCGGCCGGATGCTCGTTCTGGACCTTTACGCAATGGAGGTGTTGCGGGCGACGGGCAATCTCAATATCCCGCAGGTGGGCTGGCCGAAGCTGGCCGTATACATTCCGCAGTATCAGCGGGTCCGGATCAAGCGCATGAACCGCTTCGATCTGCTCGCGCCGTATAAATCCAGCCGGATCTACCCTGAGGCTCTGGCAAAGCTCGCCTCCCGCGCGGTGATGCTGTTTCGCCCTGCAATGCTTGCGGATGTTGACAGGGTGAGAATGGCCAGCAGCACAAGGGCCATCTGGTCTCAGTGGGACGGCTATCTGAAGGACGGCGCAGGCCAGAAGCTGCGGGATGATCTCGAGGCCCGCTCAATCCCGCTGGAGGTGATCCACACCTCAGGCCATGCGAGCATCAGGGACCTGAAACGTCTGGCGCAGGCGTTCAATCCTGGGGCGCTGGTGCCGATTCATACTTTTGAGGCTGACAGGTTCGCCTCCTATTTCGAGAATGTAGTGCGCCGGACTGACGGCGAGTGGTGGGAGGTTTAATGGTCAACGCATTCCAACGAAAGCTGCCTGACGGCGCGCTGGAGTATCTTGGCACGATGCCATCCTGGTGGCAGGACGTGCTCGCGTACCGATACAAGGACCGGCAGGGCGCGAGCCAACCACTGCTGATTGCACTGCGCGACGGATATCTGAATGTCTATGCCGAAGGTCAGTCCGTCCTGAAGGTCGGATTCGATACCCGTCGGCACGGAAATGTGCGCGTGCGTTGCAGGATTCATCACAAGTACGTTCCGGAAAGCAATTCCAGAAGCGTATACCTTGACTTCGATGGACTCCGAATAACGCAGGGCAGGGGGCGCGACGTCATTCAGACGTATGCGGGTCCTGAGACCCTACATGGCTGGGTGGAGGCGGCCCGCACTCATTCCGGCGATGAAAAAAAGGGAGTTGCGATAATCGCCAACCGGCATCTTAACGTAATCGATGTTGAGATGGCTCTGCCTGCAGATGAGCCGGTCAAACCGGATGGCAGGAAGGTAGCGAACCGGATGGACATCGTCGCCCTCGAACCGGAGGGAGAAGGTGCCCGGATTGTGTTCTACGAGGCAAAGCTCTTTTCAAACCCGCAGCTGAGAGCAGAGGATCTCAGCCCTCCTGTCCTCAGGCAATTAGGAACCTACCGGGACTACGTTTCCCAGCCTGTTCGCCACCAGCAGATTCTCGCTGCCTACAGGAACGCGTGCGCGGTGCTTGATGCAATCAGCAGAATGCGCGGAACAGAGCCCAGCCCTCTTGTTCGAAGGGTCGCAGAGGGAGGGCCGATCAGTCTCGACGTAGAGCCCAGGCTCATCATATTCGGCAAGCAGGAGCAGAGGATCAGGAGTCAGGCAGCATGGGACAAGCATAAGCAGATCCTCCACGAGAACTGCATCATCATTCACAGTGAAAATCCCGAGGAGATCAGGCTTGGTCTTTAGTGAGGCTGACATCATACGGAGGCGGGAGCGCCTGGAGGCGCTTGTCGCCTTCCTTCCCCGGTTCGAGGCAGAGGACTTTCAGTTCGCCTCCTGGGTCGAGCCGAAGCAGAGCGCCGACACAATCATAGAGGGCAGATTCACACTCGGGCGTGAGGCGGCCGCATTCGTGAAGGCGGCCTACGATCATGATTGGGTAAAAAGCTTCAAATGGTCATCTTGGGCGCAGTCGGAGGAAGCTGCGCAGCTCAGGGACGACGAACGGGTGCTTGCTCATGCTGACGAGGACCAACTCGCTAAGCTTCTGACCACCTGCATCCGGTCTGACCGGTTCGTGGAAGGGACTCTTGCCCACAGCTTCGAGACCGGGCTCCTGACGCGCATCCTTCACCGCGCACGGGTGTTGTTGTCGGAACTTGATACAACGGGCTGACTGTTTCAAGCGGAACGGGCCGTGCCGACTGCGCCTGCAGGAGAGTCAAGAGGGCCACCGCACGTGTGTTGCCCTCGACGGGCACGGCGACGATCAAAGAACAGGTCCTGCCAGAGCTCTACCGCAGCCCATCCGAGTGGAACGAAAAAACCGACCGTGACAAATACTTATCATCAAGGCCACGACATGACAGAAGCCGCCGATCAGTGCGCTCCGCTCCCTGTTCAAATGGACCCGACCGTTTATGCGGAGCTGTTCAGGAAACGCTCGCAGCCCGCGAAGCCCATTGCTGGCGTATGTGGGCGGGTCATGCGCGGCCGCCGCGGCTCATCTTCGTTCGACCGCCTGTCGTTCCAGAACGGACGGCGTCTGGCATGGGTCACCGGTCCGGCCGGACTGCTGAGATTCCTGAACATGTCCGATACGGAGATCGTTATCGGCGGCATCGGCAAGAGCCGCACTTGGCTGGACGAGAAACTGCGGGAGGGCATGGGGTGGAAGCTGGCTATCGTTCCTCAGACCGGTGGGGAGCTGGCCAACTGGGACGGAGTGTTTTCCATGATTCGGGGCCACTATCCGGAAAGGATTGCAACCAAGCTGCTGCGCTGGAAAAGTGAACTGGCTGATGGAGCGCTTGCAACGAAGATCGAAGCCCGCCTTGTAACAGGCGAGATCAAGGACAACCCATCCCATCCACTGCACATGTCAGAGGAAACATATCTCGCATGCGAGGACACAGCCGTGAATGCCCGCCTGTTTCTCTGGCACTCACTGGGCGTGAGCGAGCAATTCACCGGCACCGGTTACACGACAGGCGGTGCGGATGAGTACCTGGTGCCAAATCAGACGTTTGCCGACATGTCCTCCTATACATTGATCGAACTGCACGTGGATTGAACGGTGACGATGCACGAGCTGCGCCTGTGAGATCGAAAGCTGTTAAACGACGACCAGCTTGGAAGCTGGAGCGCAAGCGGTTCCGGAGGTTGGAGCGTGCTGATCTGCAGGTATCAGAAGAGGGCTGGGTTTCCTTCCCTCAAGGCCCGAAAGTGGCCTGTCGATCGAGGCGCATGCCTTAGTGGGGCCTGCTGCATATCGTACTGCTGGGAGTGACAGGCAGAGTGGGGTAGGAGACTGCTCAGATCAGTCTCTGATCAAACGACTTCTGTAATGGGCGTCGGGCCTTACAATGTATCGCTCCGTGCCTTAACGCTCCTCACCAAAATCGCGCTCCTGCGGTGGAGGGTCATCCGGTTCCTCGATTTCAGGAAGCTTGAGGATGAGCCAGTAAATCTTGGCTAGCGTGCGTGGTTTTCGGCACTTGAGCCGATAGCGGCGCTTGCGTTTAATCATGATGTTTATCCAGAAGCTACAGCACACGCACGGCAAATTCGTCGAACGATTCTGGTACCAGCAGGCTGGGATTCGGAGCAGGATACCAGCGCACCCGGAGTAGAATCACTAACTAATCAAAATGCCTACCCTTGAACGTTGCATATCTCTGAAGCGAGACGGAGATGGATTCTGAACCGAGTTTCCCAAAGGCTTTGCGACATCTCCAGATAGGAGTCTGAATGATCTGATCTAACAGCACATTGGACTTTAGATCATCAAGGGATCAGCGAGATGACTTCCTAGCTCATTGGGCATACCGTGGACTAGTGTCGGGCGAGTCAGAACTATAGAATATTGACAGTAATAACTTAGATTTTTTTAGCTAGGAAATCACCTTCTCTTCCCTGCGCCTCGCGGCTAGGGACTGTCTGACGCGGCGCGGCGGGTGCCCGTTGTGGAAGCTTCCGCAGAACGCACATTTGTAGGTGATAAGGCCACGCAATCCCTTTGTGGCGGAGACGGCGATCTCCTTTGATGAGAATCGCCGCTTACCCTCGCACGACTTTCGTCTCTTGTGTCGCTTGGAGGCCATAGCTTTCTCGCTACCGCAGGATCAGCGGCGTCCGCGACCTGAGCGTCTCTCGCGCGTGCGGGAGGAGATACCCAACTCATCCCGCCTTCTCTCGGCGTCTGCCGGCATCCCGGGATACGTGGGACTCCCGTTCAGGATGGCCTTTACTTCGGCTAGCATGTCGTCGCACCAGTGCGGGATGCGGCAGACGAGTATGCCAGCTTCTGCCAAGGCGGCTACCTTGGCTTCGTCCAGCGCGCGACGGCTCTCGAATGACTTTCGGTCCTTGATGGCGAAGTGCGCTGTGCGATCATAGTGCTGAATCCCATCGTACTCGATGACGCGCTTGAGCTCGGGAAGGAGGAAGTCAGCGTATCCGACAGTGGAAACCAATCCGCCAGAACCGTGGAGCCGGACTGGGACTGGGTACTGGCGCTGGTACTGTACGCCCTCTTGATCAAGCTGGTAAGCGATAGCCTCCTCACATCTCCACTTGGTATTGCAAGCCTGACAGCGCGTTGGTGCTTGAGAGCCATTCCCGATGACAAGATTAACAGCGCTCGTCCATTTATTCCCGCAGCCCGCGTCAGTGCAACGGAAGGTGCTTTTCGAAGATAGAGTGCCTCCGTATGCCTCAACGACAATATCATCGCCGTGGACCTCACGCACACGCTCCTCAGCAAAGGCGAGCTTCTTCTTCTTGGCGCATTCCGGACAGGGAAGAGATCCTCGTACGATTGAGGTCCATGCGGTCGCCTTCAGCTCGGACCGACAACATGCGCACCTGAGTCCGCGTACGTATTTTTCTGGACCCTTCCGACTGAGTTCATCGGCGCGGATGAGGATCGCTTCTGCAGCATCCAGAGGCAGACCGAGATCCGTGATTGTGTTTTGAAGCCTTTCGATTGTGCGCTCGTACTGCGGACCAGAAGGGCCGACCTTCGAGCACGTCCGGCAAGGCTGCTGCCCTTTCTTAAGCTTCGAAACCTGGGGTTCTGCATTAAGGTCGGTTTGGCAGACCCGGCAATGGAGACCACGGACCCTAAGGTTTCTCTCCCCGTCTCGGTAGAAAATCTTGGCGCCGGTCAGGTCGAGATTTCCCAAGCTCTCGACCTGACGGAGCGAATTCAGGAACTCATCGTAAACGCGGGGGTCATTCCAGTTTTTGTTTTCCTGACGCTTGGCACCCTGCAATACTTTAGGGGGCTTCTGGAAGCGCCGGGCTTCCTTGTGCAGATCAAGCCCCCTGTCTCGCCATCCTCTCACAGTCTCTTTGTTAATGCCGTAGGTCTCGCTGACCACGGCGACCTCATCGTTGCCAAGCATGTTCTTGATCCACGACGTCAAGTCCTCGGTGACGTCGGTTCCTTCTGCGACGAGCCAGAATTGCTTCTGCACGCCCTTCATGTTCAGACCGAACGTCTTGCTTACGTGATCCGCAAGGGCCTTCTTGGACGGGTAGATAGCTCCCCCGAAAATCAGTTGTTTCGACTGGCCGTCCTCCCCGATGGCGGGATTGGCGAGTTTCGACATCCGCTCAGCAACGAGCCGATCGAGCAGCGGCTTGACATCGATCTTCGGGTCCATGTCCTTCTGATAGTACCTGACGGTCGTGATCGGCAGCCCGGAAAGGACGGCGAGGTCGCGCAGACCGTTGGCGGTCTTTCCGCCATAGATAAATTCGTGCTTCACCAGCCACTGCCCTCGCCGCGAGGATTTTGATGATGGCTTTGCGCCTCCGGGTGCCACAGTGTTCATACAAGTGTTCCTTGATCCTGTTCGGGACAGTCGAAAGGGGTCGAGTGTTCTATGAGAAGGCTCTCTCGAGCAGTGCCTCAACGACCTTGTCATAAGGTTGGAAGACCTGGATCCTCCTGCTTCCGTAGTGGATTTCACTCTCGTTCCGGAGACAATCCGTGTCGCAGACGAGGAGGTTCCTGGCGTCGGCAGGGAGTAGGTAACGTCTTCCGTCACCATCGGTGACTTCAAGGAAGCGGCCGATACGGCGAATCGTGTTTTCCATTTTGGTTAGATTCCTACTTTGGCCATCGGAGATTGGAGCTCTCCGTCCGCAGTTGGCTCGTAAAGCCTGATCAACGGCATCTACGCTATTGAGAAAGCGGAACCTCGTTCAGACCAAATGGTGATTTGCGCTCTTTCTCTGCGGATGAACCCACTCCTAAGTCCGTCGCATTTTCCACGTTTTGAAACCACCTTCGACCATTCCCGGGAATCCGACCTCCTGATAGCTGCCGAGAGCTGCAGTCAGACCCGCAGGTACAGAACTGGCGGCTTGTCAACCAACGTCGCACCCGGAACATTCTCTCCGGCCTTCAGCGCTTGGCCTATCGCCTGCTTGTTCGGTTCGACCTTGATGCGCAGGAACTCCTCGGGGAGGAGATCCTGAGTATGCACATCGACTTCCTGGCCTCCAGACTTCACTAGAACCGTAAGCTCATGGGTCGGCAATCGCTTCAATCCGGTATCGAGCATGGCATGAAGGATCTTTTGTCGGAGGCGATCGGCGCGCGTTTCGTACCGCACCTTGCGGGCTTCGAGGCTGTCAATCAGCCCATCAATTCCTTTGGCTTGAGCTTTCAGCAACAAAACACTCTGTGCGGCACGTGCAAGAAGCTCCGGGAGGTCACTCACGCCCTCAAGAGTATCGAGTAGAGCCGGATCATGCTCGTCTAAGTCGAACTCCTGCTTAATACTCTGCTTGAGATTGGTATAAGTCTTCACCTCTTTTGGCAGAGCAAGGGAGAAGTGGCATGCGTCCGTGTGCTCCTCAAGCATTGAAGCGCTCCCCCGCTATCATGGCGTCCCGAAAGGCCTCTTCAGAAAGAAAACGGCGGTCCAAAAGAATAAATTGGCGTTTGGTCGCACCTGGATCGGATCGCCGCAGAGTCAGATCCACCACCCCCACCTTCCATTCCGGGATTCCCGGTCGGGGCGCGGCGAGGGTCCCGGCCAGAACAGTTACACCATTGCGGTTAAAGTCTTCCACGGCGGCGAGGATGCCCTCGTAAATCTCGCGTCTGCCGACCTCTGCATCGATCACGGTTCCACTTGCCCAGCCGCTAAGCAGGAAGTTCGCACCGTCCAGCCAGTCCTGCAGCTTGGCGACACGCTCTTGATGAGAGTCATCGATTGCGGAGGAGCGAATGATGTAGGAGTGGCAGCGCGCTAGCTCGCGCGCCAGCGACTGGGTCCGCAAGGGCCTCACGAGTACCGTTTCGAATTCAAGCGCGTTCTGCGCTGCGAGTTCCTCAGGGGTAAGCCGACGTCGGGGCTCGTAGAAGGTGCCGTTTTCCTCGCCGAGAGCCTGAGCAATGCGATCGAGGTTCTCCTTGCTAACCTTTTCCGCACGTTCCACGCGCTCGACGGTTGACAGTGAGACGTCCGCGAAGGTGGCCAAGGTTGCCTTCTTCCAGCCTCTCGAACGGCGGCTGACGCGAACGTACATCGCGATGAACTCCAGGGATAGAACCTGCATCTCACCTGGTTTGATGTTCTGCTGCTGCTGAGAGATCCGCCTGAGAAGTTCTTTGTCGTCCATAAGTGACCTCCTGTGTCTGCCCATAGCGTCGCTCAGCTCGATCGCTTGAAAAAGGCCAAAAAAACCTTCAGTGCTCCAGGCATCACCACTCGGGATGTTAAATTAACCAAGGAGATCGTAACTCGCCCATCCACGCTGGGCCCACTTGTTCCGTGCCGGCGCCAGCTCCCGAGGATGATCTGTGCTTCCTACCGCGTGTAGAAGATTTCTCCTTTCAGCACCTCGTCTTGGAGCTGTGACCTCCATCACGCCGATCTGCCGGATGGCCGGAACCTCATTTGGATCTCCGATGGAGTGGTGATGCGATCCCTCAAGGATCCGGCGCAAATTTGACAGCTCGCCGCCGGATAAGCCGCTCGTGACCATCAGCATCTCTTTTCCTTCGTCTTGGAAACCGCGGCAATTTATCATCCCTCGGAGGCGCCGTGACTTGCTCTCAGCTCTAGTTCGGAGCCGTTCGAGACACATCATGAACACTAAATCCTCCCGAACCCAGTGGGCCGCCTAAATCCTGCCGGCCGCTGCACCCTCTGCGGCCTTTCGCGGGGTATCTCAGAGACCTGCAGCGGATGAGTTCGTGCAGTGAGATAGTCGAGCGCTTGGCTGGTGGAATCGACCTGATCGTCATGGCGGCCGTTCGGAAATGCAAGCAGCTCGTCGAGCCAGCCGGCCAGCCAAGACGCATCCGGCGGCACATGCACCTGACCCGACTCAAACCGCGCTGACTGGGCGAGGAAACGCGCCTCCTTGTCAAAGCGGGGCCTGCGCAGGATGGCCCGCCACTCGCCCGACCGGCGCAGATCCTGCGTGATCGCCCGCCCGATGTCCGTGTCCTCAATAATGGTCTGATCAGCGCTCCAGGTCTGGGACAGGCGCAGGACCTCCCGTCGCAGCTCCGGCACCTCAAAGCGGCCGCGCACCAGATCGAGCAGGTAGAAGTCGAGCCCCTTCGCACCCCAGACCGTCCCAACCGAGTAGTCCGAGGTCTCCGACAGGGTGGAGGCGGTATCCCAGCTGGCGATCACCATATCGAAGCTGGAAGGCCGCGCGGCATAGGTGCGCAGCCATTCCCGTTTGACGATGTTACCCTCCGGTGGCACCGGCGCCTGCTGATACTGGGCCGAGAAGGTCAGTGATCCCTGTGACCGGCGCATCTGCTCCAAGATATCGCGCGGCTCCCGGGCGGCATGCAGCACCTCGCCCGCGCGCCGGATGTAGATATCCTCCGGATCATTACTGAGCTGATACGCCCGCTCCTCCGTCTCGATCGCCGGGATCGAGACAACCTCCCAGTCTCCCTTCGCCAGCACATGGCCAACCAGATCATCCTGGTGCAGGCGCTGCATGATGATGACGATCGCACCGGTACGCTTGTCGTTCAGACGGGTATAGAGGGTGTTGTCGAATGCCTCAGTCACCCGCCGGCGCTCCTTCTCGGATAGAGCATCAGTCGCCTTGATAGGATCATCGATGACGATGAGGTCCGCGCCGCGGCCTAGGATCGAGCCGCTCATGCCAGCGGCATAGCGGTAGCCCTGCTGAGTCGTGACCAGTTCCGTGTTGCGCGGGCGCTTGGAGGCGAGCCGCATCTGCGGGAAGAGTTCCCGGTACCAGGGGCTGTCGATTACGGTTCGGGTGTCCACCGACAGCTTGCGGGCGAGATCATCGGCGTAGGATGCGCAGATGATGCGCCGGGTCGGATCCCGGCCCAGCACCCAGGCGGTGAAGCCGACCGAGACAGTGATCGACTTCATCGAGCGCGGTGGGACGTTGATGATCAGCCGGCGCAGCTCGCCCCGGGCGACCCGCGTCAGCTGCCAGCACAGATGATCGATGTGCCAGTTGTGCTGGTAGGCGGTGCCGGGCTCGAGTGTGGCAAAGACCTTCTGGCTGAAGACGGAGAGGTCCTGTCGCAGCAGAGCCCGCAGGAGGCGCGCGCGGTCAGTCATGATCCCGATCCTCCCCTTCAGGCATGCCGTGATCATCGGGAGCAGGATCCGGGTTGGACGCAGGGCGCCTCCGCGACGGGCCGAGCGCCCGCTCCAAGAGGGCGACGTCCTCCTCCGGCAGCTCATCTGGGCGCTCGACCTCAGGGCCGGCATGGCGCTCGTAGCGGTCGAGCAGGCTGTCGATCGCCCGTGGCTGCCCACGAAGAGCCTCCTGGGCCTGGCGCAGGATGATGGCCTCGAGCAGTGGCACCTTGCGCTTGCGGCCGTTCTCGGTGAGCTCGATCTCGCTCTCAAGCACAGCCGTCATGACCGTCTTGAGATTGAGGCTGCCTTTCTTACGTCCACCTGGGTTGCCGGACTGGCCCGGCTTGAACTGGCTGGAGCGCGGTGGCTTGCCCCGGCCGACCTCATAGGCGGCCGGGGCGTCCGTGTTCTTTTTTCTGGACATGGCGCGTCACCTCACAGCACGCGGGGTGAGCGCTTACGGACCCGAGCCGTTGGAGCAGGTTCGGAGATGAGATCCAGTTCATGGCTGGCCTGTGGGTCAGACGCTGCCTCGCGCAACGCGGCCATCTCGGCAAAGGTGAGGCCCGTCTCGGCATGTCGGGCGATCTTGCCGGACCACTGCTCCCAGCGCCGCACGCTGACATCGACATAGTGCACGTCCAGCTCCACCGCATAGCCGCGTCGTCCAACCTTCGCGCAGGCGATGATGGTTGTCCCTGAACCCGAGAAGGCATCGAGCACGATGGCGTTGCGGCTTGTGACATCCCGGATGGCGTCCGCAATCATCCGCACGTTCTTCGGCGTCGGGTGCAGTTCCAGCTCTTTGCGCAGGCTGGCGGCTCCCGGGTAGTCCCACACGTTGGTGCGATTGCGTCCGAACCTGCCCAGCTGGACATGGTTGGCTCCCGGGCTCTCCGGGTCCTTGAAGACGAACACCAGCTCATGCTGGGAGCGGTAGAGTGAGCCCATGGCACCGGAGCCCTTGTTCCAGACGCACAGGTTCTTCAGCTCCAGGCTGGCTGCGTGTCCAGCCGTCAGCATCTCGCCCATGTGGCGCCAGTCCATGAAGCAGAACTGGTACCCGCCCGGTGTGAGGAAGCCGGAGCTTGCCTGCAGAAAAGCGCTCAGAAAAGGGGTGAAGGCCTCGCCGAGCTCGCCTGCACCCATGATGAATTCTTTATGCCGGCCCGGCTTGGCAACATGGCCGGAGATCGGCACGTCATAAGGAGCATCATGGATGCCCATGGCAGCCCGCTCATCTCCCAGAAGCCTGGCATAGGTAGCTTCATCCCGGGCATCGCCGCAGATCAGGCGATGTTCGCCAAGGAGCCACAGATCGCCAAGCCGGGAGACAGGGGATCCACCGACATTGTCCGGGAGAAACTCATCCGGATCAGCATTGGAGACCTGCTCCTGGCGCTCAATGAGCTGATCGATCTCGGGCGAGGCAAAGCCGGTGATGGTGAAGTCGAAATCCAGGTCGAGCGTTAGATCAAGCTCCAGCAGCTCCTTGAACTCGAGTGCCAGGAGTTCCTGGTTCCAGCCGGACTTTTCCGCCAGGCGGTTCAGAGCAATACGCAGGGTGCGCTTCTGGGCGTCATCAAGGTGGGTGAGGCGCACGACTGGGGCAGAGCGGTAGCCTGCCTTGCGGGCCGCCTCAAAGATCCCATGCCCGCCGACGATCTCACCGTCAGCATCGACCAAGATTGGCTGCACGAAGCCGAAGGCTTGGATGGAGGCTTCGAGCTGCTCGATGTGAGCGGGAGAATGGGTGCGCAAGGCGCGCTTGTAAGCCTTGAGGCTGTCGATCGGCACATACTCGACCGCGAGCTTCAGGTCACGGTGGAGCGCCTTCACTTTGCGGCTTGAAGGAGGGGCGGCGGCCCCTAGGGTCAGAGCCGGGGCAGAAATAGCGGTTAGTTCGCTCATAGCGATGGTCCTTTGAGACAATAGGGATCAACCCCGCTGCCGAGACGCGCCGGCAACGATCACCGTGAGATCAGACGATCCCGAGAAGTGGTTCGGCCGACATGGCCGAGGGCTGTCCGCGAGTTGCTCCCGAAGGAAATGCCGCTAGACAGATGGTGCTCTACACGAGCTTGATGCCTTGGTCAAGTACCTGAAGATAAAGCAACTTTCCTGACAAAGAGAGTGTCCAAGGCTTGCGGTACAGAGCCACGGAGAAGTGAGTGGTTCGCATGGACAAGGACTGGATTTTCCCTGCAAATTTCCCTCAGAGCAGTGAAAGGGTACGGGAGACTGGTTCGTACCCGACTGCCCGCACCACCATCTCCTCGCCAAGGCTCCGCTTTTTCAACGGGTATCAGCCCGCGGTCCATGCCCTGGAGCATTTTCCGGTGAAGTGGATCCGGTTCACCGTCAGAAGATGCGGCGAGGCCAAGAAGAGAGATGATTCCACGTGAGTGGAAGCAGCTCTAAAGCATCGGACGTGAAAAGTGGACTTGCACGTTTGGGATCCATCCGATGCTTTCTTCTTGAATGAGAGCATCGGTCAGAACGGACCCAGCGGGCCGCGCCAGCGAAAACCGGATCCACTTTTCACTGGCGTGGCCCTCTGGGTCCATCCGATGCTCTAAGGGGCAAGGTTGAACGCCTGCTTGATGCCCAGGACGATCCCGTTCACGGCCACGCTGGCGAGAATGAGCCCCATGACCCGGCTGATGACGCTGGCGCCTGCGTCGCCGATGAACTTGATGATCCGAGACGCCATCAGCATGAGCGCCAGCGTGACGAGCAGGACGAGGGCCATCTGGGCGACCGTCTCGGCCTGTTCCGAGAGGTCGAACTTGCTGTTGTCCGTGAGCGATACGACCGCCAGCATGGCGCCCGGACCGGCGATGGAGGGGATGGCCAGCGGGTAGATCGAACGGTCCACATCCGAGGTGACGATATCTTTTTCTTCGGATTCCGCCTTCGGCTCTCCGAAAATCATCGTGAGGGCAAACAGGAAAAGAACGATGCTGCCGGCGATCTGGAAGGCGTCGAGATTGATGTCCATGGCCTGAAGCAGCACCTGTCCGGCCACCACGAAGAACAGGAGGACGAAGAAGGCCGCCACCGTGGCCCGCAGAGCCGTTCGCCGGGCGGTCGCGGCACTCATGCCGGCCGTGACGGCAAGAAACACCGGGAGGGTTCCGATCGGGTCGATGACGACCCACAGGGTGATCAGGTCGGTGAAGAACTGGCTCATCGGCACGCGTCCTCGATGGAGTCGAATCAGTAAAGCCCGCCCTGGTCACAAAGCCAAGCTCGTCGGAACCGCTCGTTGTCTCGTGAGTGCCGCGTCCTGCGATGGGCACCGCTGTCACTTGCGCTCCCGATCTCCCATCGTGGTAGTCTCCCGGTCGACGACAGGAGCATCCGATGACGGGTCGAGCGGAAAGCCACAAAAGCCCTGTGCGGGGGCTTCAGTGCCCCAATGCCGAGAAGTCGATATCGCTGGCGCTCCAGGGCGGCGGCGCGCACGGAGCCTTCACCTGGGGTGTGCTCGACTATCTTCTCGAGGACGGGCGTCTCACCATCGAGGCGATCACGGGGGCGAGCGCCGGCTCCATGAATGCCGTCGTGCTCTTCGAGGGATGGCTCGAAGGTGGACGGGACGGCGCCCGCGAGCAGCTGCGCACGTTCTGGAAGCGGGTGAGCCTCGACGGCGTGCTCTCGCCGCTCCAGCGGTCCCTGTTCGACCGTCTGCTGAGCTACTGGAGCATGAACGAGTCCTCCCATCTCTGGTTCGATGCATGGTCCCGGGTCGCAAGCCCCTACGATCTCAATCCCCTCGACATCAATCCCCTGCGCGATGCCCTGACCAGCCTGATCGATTTCGAGCGGGTCAGGGCCTGCAAGGATGCGAAGCTGTTCATTGCGGCAACCAATGTCTGGTCCGGGAAGATCCGGATCTTCAAAGGCCCGGAACTGACCGTCGACCACGTGCTGGCCTCGGCCTGCCTGCCGATGATCTTCAGGGCCGTCGAGATCGACGGGGAGCCGTACTGGGATGGCGGCTATACGGGCAATCCGGCGCTTTTTCCGCTCTTCTACGAAACGATGTCGGACGACATCCTGCTGGTCCAGATCAATCCGATCGAACGCCGCTCGACCCCGCGGACCGTGCAGGAGATCCAGAATCGCCTGACCGAGGTCACCTTCAATGCCAACCTGCTGCAGCAGTTCAGGTCGATCGAGTTCGTGACCCGGCTCATCGACGAGGGCAAGCTTTCGACCAAGGACTACAAGCGGGTCTTCATGCACCGGATCCATGGAGGTGAAAAGCTCGACGAGTTCACCGCCGCGTCGCGGCTCAGCGCCCAATGGAGCTTCTTCAAGGAGCTGAAGGACCTCGGCAGAAGGGCCGCCCGCACATGGCTCTCCGACAATTACCGTCACATCGGGCAGAAAAGCACCCTCGACCTGCGCGACGCCTACACCTGACCACCTAGCCAAGCGGCTAGGTGGTCGCCGGTCTGGGGTGTTTCCACAATACGGTCTCGGTTCCTTTCGTTCGAATCTCACGAGGATGGTGTCGCTCCACGTGGCGGAGGCAGGCTTCGCAATCCCGGCGTTTCGATGTTGCGCATCTTGTCAGGCGCGCAACGATGTCTAGTATTGCATCGCAACAAGAACAGAAGCTCTCCCGCGCGCCATCGCGTACAGGGCCATAAGCTGACATTCGGAAGTCCAGTGCTGCGTCGATAATGCCGCTCAGGAGGTTACGCATGCGCTTTCCTCGGTCCTTGATTGTTTCCAGCGTTCTGTTGTCGTGGATCGCATCGGCGAACCTGGCCCTGGCTCAGGGCGGCCCTGCGCAGCCGCCCCCGCCGGTGACGGTCGCGAAACCCGTCGTGAAGGACATCGTCGAGCGGACCGACTTCATCGGACGGTTCGAGGCCACCGATCAGGTCGATATCAGGTCACGGGTGTCCGGGTACCTCGACAAGGTTCATTTCCAGGACGGCACCTTCGTCAAGGCCGGCGATCTCCTCTTCACCATCGATCCTCGTCCGTACCGCAACACGCTCGAGCAGGCGCAATCGGCCGTCACGTCCTCGCAGGTCCGCCTGGAATTCGCTCAGAGCGATCTGGACCGCGCCGAGCAGCTGCGCCGGACCGGCAACATCGCCGACCAGCTGTTCGACCAGCGGCGGCAAGCCTTTCTGACCGCGAAGGCCGAGCTGGACCGGGCCCAGGCGGCCCTGCGGCAGGCCCAGCTCGACGTGGAGTTCACTCAGATCAAGTCACCCCTGTCGGGACGCATTTCGCGCAAGCTCGTCTCCGAGGGGAACCTGGTCAACGCCAATGAGACGATCCTGACCAACGTCCTCTCGCTCGATCCGATCCAGTTCTACTTCGATGTGGACGAGCGTTCGTATCTTGCCTATTCACGCCAGGCGAAGGGCGGGACCAAGACATCCGCCAATGGCGAGACGAACGAGGTCGTGCTCACGCTGACGGACGAGCGCCTCGGACAGCGCAAGGGGCTGCTCGACTTCGTGGACAACAGGCTCGACGCGGCCAGCGGCACGATCCGCCTGCGCGCCGTGTTCGAGAACAAGGACATGTTCCTCACCCCCGGACTGTTCGGCCGCGTGACGGTCGGCGCATCCGATCCCTATCAGGGAATCCTCCTGCCCGACGAGGCCATCGGCAGCGACCAGGACCGGCGGGTGGTCTACGTGGTGGGCGAGAACAACATCGTCAATCTCAAGCCCGTGCGGATCGGTCCGCGGATCGACGGCTACCGGGTCATCCGTGACGGACTGACCGGCAATGAGACGGTGGTCGTGAACGGCCTCGTCCGGGTCCGGCCCGGCGCGCCGATCACGCCGCAGATGACGACCCTTCCCCCGGTCCGGGAACGAAACGGCAGCTGAACCTACGCGAGGAGGGCGCTTCCATGCGCTTTGCCCATTTCTTCGTCGACCGTCCCATCTTCGCGACAGTCCTGTCGGCGCTCTTCCTGATCATCGGCGGGATCGCCTACTCGACCCTGCCGGTCGCGCA